>NZ_JAYGIL010000047.1:0-29543 GCF_034931025.1 Arcicella gelida
ACTTGTCCATAAAAAATAACAATTATTGTTGCTAAGTTATTTAACTTTTTTAGTTTGACATTTGATTTTTTAAAAAATCAAATGTCAAACTAAACTTACACAACTAAAGGGAGGGTGCCCATCAGAATGAAAAATACATATTTTCATCTTTTTTGAAAAACTTAATCATTATTAAAAATAGATTTCTCAATCTTCTTAAACTACAGCCTAAAGTATTGACAAAAATTTCTCTTTTTGTTACAACATGAAAATTAATATCCTAAAAATTGCTAGTACTATGATAATTTCAACCTATTCAACTTACAAATTGCCTTATCTTTGATTTATCCAAAATATGATAAACAATGAATCCTCAAAAGCTTTTACTACAACAAACTGTCAATCATATTCATCCGCTATCAGAAGAAGACTTTGAGGCTTTCTATGCTTTGTTTAGACCTTATACTGCCAAAAGAAAGGAAGTATTAACACAAGCTGGGAGTGTGGAAAAGTATTTGTATTTCGTACTGGAGGGCTTACAAAGATTGTATTATTTGGATGAGCAACATCGTGAAGCAACGTTGGTATTCTCTTATCAAGCTAATTTTGGTGGAGTGTTGGATTCGATGATGAATCAAAAACCTTCCCGATATTATTATGAAACACTAAGTCCATCTGTTTTTTTGCGGGCTTCATACGCTCAAATAGAGGAATTATTGATTAATAAACCAGCAATAGAAGTTTTATTACGAAAAGGATTAACGGGAGCTTTTTCTGGTATATTAGAGAGATTGGTAGAACTACAATGCTTTTCGTCGGAAGAAAAGTTTCAGCAATTATTACGAAGAAGTCCACACATTTTACAAATTGTGCCACATAAATACTTAGCAAATTATATTGGCATAGACCCTAGCAATTTCAGTAAGTTAATCAACAGTGTTAAGATATAGGTTTTAAGCTTAGACCTTATTCTTCTACCACAATTTTGGTTGGTGGCACTTTGTTTTCTTCCAAACCCATTGGTGCTACCTTTTTAATGATTTCAGATTGCTTTCCAGCTTTCATAAAATCAGCTTTTTGAGTGGTATAATCTGCTCTTTTTTCTTCTAAAGCAAATTTCGCTTTGTCTATTTTATGAATCAAACTTTCGGCATTCAGTGATGAAACAATGTAAATCACAATCAATGCCGAAACCCACAATACATAGCGTAATTGGCTGGCAGGAAATTCGCCACCCAATATTCTATCCATGTTAAAAATCTTATCAAAAAAAGCAAAAATACCCTTACTAGGCCTATTACTTGGCTGACTAGCTTTTGGCGCACGTGATACATTTTTTGCCATTGTTATTTCTTTTTATTTTTCAGCTAATGCTGCAATTCTAAGTTTAGCACTTCTACTTCTTCCATTGATAGATAATTCTTCTGGAGAAGCTTCTATCGGTTTTTTATTGATTGCCATCAATGGTTTTGTAACAGTTCCATAAATAATATCCTTATCAGGCTCGCCTTTGAAGTTTCCAGCTTTAATATAATTCTTCACCAATCTATCTTCAAGTGAATGGAAAGTCATGATACATAATCTACTTTCTTCATCTCTCAACAAATCAGGAATCTGTTCCAAAAACTCTTCAATCACTTCTAATTCCTGATTTACTTCAATTCTAATCGCTTGAAAAACCTGTGCAAAATACTTGAACTCTTTGAATTTAGGAGCATACTTCTCTAAAATAGCCTTCAATTCTCCCGTTGTTTTGATGGGTGCATTCAATCTTGCACTATGAATAGCATTAGCCAAAGTACGGGCATTCTTGATTTCGCCATACATACCCAGAATCTTGTGCAATTGTGCTTCAGAATATTCATTGACGATAGTAAATGCTGACATATCTGCCTTTTGATTCATTCGCATATCTAAATCTCCTTCAAAGCGTGTCGAAAATCCACGAGTTGGTTCATCAATTTGATGTGAAGAAATACCAAAATCGGCTAGAATACCATCTACTTTCTTTACGCCATACAAACGCAAATATTTTTTGATGTTTCTGAAATTAGCTTCAATAAAAGTAAAACGTGGGTCATTAAAAGCCTGAGCATTTACTTTAGCGTCTGGGTCTTGGTCAAAACCATATAACTTACCTTTCTCTCCTAATTGTGCTAAAATAGCTCTTGAATGCCCACCGCCACCAAAAGTAACATCTACATAAACGCCATCAGGATGAATGTTAAGTCCATCAAGACATTCTTGAAGCATAATTGGGCGATGGTAATCAGTATTGACAGTCATTATTTCTTGAATCTTAGAATACAAATTTATGGATAAACTTAATGGAAATTGATAAAGGATTTCCATTGAGCATGATGTTTTATACAAACATAGCATCAAAGAAACCCTAGGTATTTTTTTATTAAAGATGAAGTAAATGCTTTACATCAAGTGCTAATTTCTGAGAAAAAATCTCAGCACCACGTTTATTCAAATGTTGAGAATTGTAGAAATACTTTCTTTGATAACAAAGTGAATCGTTTGAATAATCTAAAAAGTAACAATGATAACGTTTTGAAGCATTTTTACACATTTCAATCATTGTTATTTTGTTCTTATACAAAGGTTGAACTTCATAATACTCTGGTGCATACAAAAGCACAACTTTGATATTTTGCTGTTCACAAAAAGCGAGATATTCTTCAAACTGTTTTTTTATTTCTTTATTGAAAGAATACTTCACTCCTCTTGGATAACGCTTTTTGAAACGTTCAAAATCTTGGTTCCACTCATAAACATTACCTCTGTAACCTTTGTATTTTGTGGTAGTATCATACAAAGCAGTAAGATTGATATAATTACAAATGCCTTCCCAAGCTAAAGATTGTTGATTCTTGTACTTCAACAAAGGAATCTTTTGTTGATAAATACCAAACTCACCTTTATGTCCACGAGTAGTTGCTAATAAAATAGGTTCGTTGATAAAAGGTAAAAATTGCTCAGGGTTGACTACATCTGCTCTTTTAGCAAAGCCATACACATCAACATTGTGGATAATATAATTGGGCTTTTTATTATGCTCTAAGTATAATTTAAAACGTGCTAATTGCATATCAAAATGCCAAGCAGACATACCCAAATTATAAGAATTAAGATGAAGAGTACTATCAATAATTTTAGGAGAAATATGAAACTCCGCTCTTGATGAACCTAAAATGAGTAAATCAGCATTGATTTTAGCATCGAATAAATCATTCCAAGCAGCAAAATACTCATTCCTAGATTTTCTTAAGCCATTATCAACCACAAAAGCCAAAGCATATAAACTAATGATAATTAGGAAAGACAACAAAGCTATTTTCTTGAAAAACCTTTTTATCATTTCTTTACTTTTGCTTCAATCTTAAATGCCTTTTTATCTCCAAAAACTAATTTCTGTGTACCTTCAATTAAATAATAATTCACTACATTATCCACCAAAGTCATTTTAACATGCTTGTCAGTTTCATAAAGATAATTCTGATTAGCTATCGTAGCTTCCATTGCAGTTAACTGATTATTTTTCAGCAGAATTTTGATGTTATTTACAGGTAAATTTTCAGATTTTTTTAAATGATAAACTATTAATGAATCAGACTGATTAATTTCATAGCTATTCAAATAAGCAGGTTTGTTCAAATCTGTTTGTAAGAACAACTCTAATTCTTTAGACCAATCTTCAATCTTTACATCCTTAGTTTCTGGAGTATTATCACTCCAAACAGTTTTAGAAAAAGTTGGTTTTTCTTTATTTAATACATTGATTTGATTCGTAATGGATGTCTTCAAATCAAAATATTTATTGATTTTAGTCGTAGATTCCTCTTTACAAGAAATAAACAAAGTAAAAATAGCAAGTATTGTAATGGATGATTTCATATCACAAAATTACGGATGTCTATTGATATAAGTAGTGTAAATTTACAATCGACCAAAAATAACAAAAGGACTTCGACCAAAGTCAAAGTCCTTTTGAAAAATAGAAAAATCTAAATTAGATTATTCTTCAGTTTTTTCTTCCGAAGTTTCAGCAGCAGGAGTTTCATCTTCTACTACTTCAGCCGAAGGAACCTCAGCTACTGGTGCAGCTTCGATAGTATCTTCAGTTTTCTTAGCTCCAGAACGACGACCACGACGAGTTTTCACTGCTTTCTCAGCTGTAGCTGCTAATAAAGTTTCGTTGAAGTCAACTAATTCCATTAAGCACATTTCAGCATTATCACCAAGACGATTCGCCAATTTGATAATTCTAGTGTAACCACCTGGACGGTTAGCAACTTTTTCAGAAACAATACCAAAAAGTTCTTTAACAGACTCTTTGTTTTGTAAATAAGAGAATACTACACGACGGTTGTTAGTGCTATCGTCTTTTGATTTAGTAATCAAAGGTTCGATGTATTTTCTTAATTCTTTAGCTTTAGCAGCTGTAGTTTCGATTCTTTTGTGAAGAATCAAAGAAGAAGCCATGTTCGATAACATAGCGGCTCTGTGAGGAGCAGTTCTACCTAAATGGTTGAATTTTTTACCGTGTCTCATTGTGTTGTTCGTAAGTTTAAAATGAATCACTTAATTCCCAGCGGAAGGAAGCTATCATTGCGGTTAAGTTAATTCACATCAACTCACCTATTACTACTATTAAAAATTAAAATTTTAGTGCTTACTACAAGTAGCAAACACTAAAATTTTCTAATTACTAAGTAAGTATTGGATATTAATCCTCGTCTAAACGGTAACGAGCAACATCCATACCGAAGTGAAGTCCTTTTTCTTCGATTAGTTGTTCTAATTCAGTCAATGATTTCTTACCGAAGTTACGGAATTTCATCATGTCAGAAATTTCTAATCTAGCCAAGTCTCCTAAAGTTCTAACATCAGCTGATTTTAGACAGTTGTAAGCACGAACTGACAAGTCTAAATCTGCTAAAGCAGTCTTCAATAATTTTCTCATGTGAAGCATTTCTTCATCTACCACGTTATCTTCTTCTGCCTTCATAGACTCGAAAGTCATTGTTTGGTCAGAGAACAACATAAAGTGTTGAATCAAGATATAAGCTGCACCTTTCAATGCGTCTTCAGGGTGAATTGATCCGTCAGTTTCAATATCCAAAACTAATTTTTCATAATCCGTCTTTTGTTCAACACGAGTATTCTCGATGCTGAATTTCACATTCTTGATTGGCGTAAAGATTGCGTCAATCGGAATGTGACCAAAAGGAGGTTCTGTGTTTCTAGTTTCGTCTGAAGGAACATATCCACGACCTTTTTCAACGATAATCTCCATCTCAAATTCTTTTGACTCATCTAAATTACAGATAACTAAATCTGGATTTAGAATGTCAAAATAATTTGTAAACTTAGCAATATCGCCTGCTTTTAGAGTGCTTTGACCTTTCACTCTAACATTGATTTTATTCTCAAGGATTTCCTGACTTTTTTTGAATCGAACTTTCTTCAAATTCAAAATAATTTCAGTCATATCCTCAATTACTCCTTCAATGGCTGAAAATTCGTGCAAAACTCCGCCAACCTTTACGCTTGTAATAGCGTAGCCTTCTAATGAAGACAACAAGATTCTACGAAGTGCATTACCGATTGTAACGCCATAGCCTTTTTCGAGTGGCTTAAACTCAAATAACCCGTGAAAGTCGTCAGCTTTTTCCATGACAACTTTATCGGGCATTTGGAATGCTAATATTGACATATTTCGTAGCGTAATTTACCTTGGAATGTGTAAGAATAGAGTAATCAATTCGCAATTTACGAATTAACTCTGTAATTTTAGCATTTAGGGTTACTATTTTTTCGATAAAATCTTGACATTTCAGAAGAAATCATCTATATTACAAGTTTACAGAAAATTTAAGTCCCTTAGAATAAACAATATTAATTATTGTACATCTAATATTGAATAAACACAAAATCAAACAAACTTAGATTTTACAAACAAATATGTAAAATCTAAGTCACAAAGTTTTCAATTAAATTGTCAGAATATTTTTGACCATTTACTCTGTCAAAATATATGATTACTTAGAATAAAGTTCAACGATTGCTTGCTCATTGAAGTTCTCTGGAATATCAGAACGTTCTGGATAAGAAACGAATTTACCAGTCATTGTAGGAGTATCCCATTCTAACCAGTTGAAACGTTTTCCAGCTTTTCCAGCAAGTGAGTTAGAAACTACTTCTAATGATTTAGATTTCTCACGTACACTTACTAATTGTCCTGGTTTAAGAGAATACGATGGAATGTTTACAATTTCACCGTCAATAAGAATATGCTTATGAATAACCAACTGACGAGCTGCACGACGAGTAGGAGCAATTCCTAAACGATAAACAGTGTTATCAAGACGAGCTTCACAAAGTTTCAAAAGGTTTTCACCTTTGATACCTTCTCTTACAGCTGCTTTGTGGTATAAGTTTTCAAATTGCTTTTCAAGGATACCGTAAGTATATTTCACTTTTTGCTTTTCTTTCAATTGTAAAGCATATTCTGAAACTTTTCCACGCTTACCTTTACCGTGCTGACCTGGACCATAGTTTTTGCGAGCTAACGCTTTACTTGGACCTAAGATTGGCTCACCAAAACGACGAGCAATTTTTGATTTTGGACCTGTATATCTTGCCATTTCTAAAATTAATAAGTCATCAAACCTCTTTTGTTCGATGAAGTAATTAGGATAAATAAAAGAAAACGTTAATAATTACTAATTAACGTTTCCAGTAAATTTTTAAGAAGATTAAACTCTACGACGTTTTGGAGGACGACATCCGTTGTGAGGAAGTGGAGTAATATCTTTGATGGAAATTACTTCGATACCAGCGTTAGAGATAGTTCTAATTGCTGATTCACGACCTGAACCTGGTCCTTTTACAAAAACATCAGCTTTTTTCATTCCAGCTTCTACAGCTACGGCAGCGCAGTTTGTTGCGGCTGTTTGTGCAGCATAAGGAGTGTTTTTCTTAGAACCTTTGAAGCCCATTTTACCAGCAGAAGCCCAAGAAATTACTTGTCCTTGACTGTTAGTAATAGAAATAATGATGTTATTAAAAGAAGCTTTGATGTGTACTTGACCGTGTTGTTCAACTACTACAACTCTCTTCTTTGCTTTGTCTTTTCTTTTAGCCTGTGCCATTGTTAGATTTGTTTTTCAATTCCAGTTTTGAGTTCGTACATTCTCCGAAGAGCAACCTTCTCATCTTAGAACTCGACGAATTAAGAATATTATATCCTTAAACTCAGCCTAATTTTTACTTAGTAGCTTTTTTCTTGTTCGCAATAGTCTTACGCTTACCTTTACGAGTACGAGAGTTGTTCTTAGTTCTCTGACCACGTAATGGAAGACCTTTACGGTGACGAAGACCACGGTAACAACCGATGTCCATCAAACGCTTGATGTTCAACTGGATTTCAGAACGAAGTTGACCTTCAGTCTTGAATTCTCCAGCGATAATCGCACGAATTGCACTTGCCTCTTCATCGTTCCATTCGCCAGCTTTTTTGTCGAAAGAAATATTAGCTTGTGTTAAAATTTTCTGAGCAGTGCTACGACCTATTCCGAAGATATAAGTCAAAGCAATTTCGCCTCTTTTTTTGTCGGGAATATCAACCCCTGCAATACGAGCCATACTTTTTTAGCTTTTTAGATTTTAAATGAAGGAAGTTTCTCAACTACCCCATGTTAATAATCATCCTTGTCTTTGTTTGAACTTTGGATTTTTTTTGTTAATAACATAAAGTTTTCCGTGACGACGGATTACTTTACATTCAGCACTACGCTTCTTGATAGACGCTTTAACTTTCATTGTAGTATTTAATTAATGTTTCTATTAATTACAGTTTTGCAAAAGCATCGCTAAAGTTTGAATAAACTATCAATTGCCAACTGCCTATTTTACTTGTAACGATACACAATTCTTGCTTTACTTAAGTCATAAGGAGACATTTCTAACTTCACCTTATCACCAGGTAAGATTTTGATGTAATTCATTCGCATCTTACCAGAAATATGGGCAATCACTTGATGGGTATTTTCTAACTCTACTCTAAACATAGCATTTGAAAGAGCCTCAATGATAATTCCATCTACTTCTATTGATGATTGTTTTGCCATAAATTCAATTTGAAAATTTCAAATATTAACGATGTACTCTGACTTAGCTATAACTTCTTCAATAAATTTAAAAGTAGTTAATATATCTGCTTTGTCTTTTTTAATTGCTACTGTGTGTTCAAAATGGGCAGAAGGCTTTCTATCTTGAGTTCTGATAGTCCAGCCATCATTTTCTTGATGAATAGCTTTCTTTCCTTGATTTACCATTGGTTCAATGGCAATAACCATATTCTCTTTTAGCTTTGCACCATCTCCTCTTCTACCGTAATTTGCTACTTCTGGCTTTTCATGAAGAGATTTACCTACTCCATGTCCAACTAATTCTCTTACAATCGTAAAACCTAACTTCTCACTGTAAGTTTGAATAGCAAAACCAATATCACCAATTCTTTTTCCTAGTACTGCTTGTTCAATACCTTGATATAATGATTCTTTTGTAGTTTTCAATAAACGAAGAGTTTCTTCATTTACCTTCCCGATAGCGTAAGTATAAGCACTATCAGCGTGAAAACCATTTTTGAATACTCCACAATCAATTGAAACAATATCTCCGTCTTTTAATTGATAATTATTAGGAATTCCATGAACTACTACATCATTTACAGAAATACATAAAGATGCTGGGAACTTGTTTCCGCTTACATTATAATTAAGAAATGAAGGCGTACTATTATTATCTTTAATAAACTCGTAAGCTACTTTATCTAACTCTTTAGTCGTTACCCCTGGTTTTATCAATTTGGCTACCTCTGCATGAGTTTGCCCAAGAATAATACCATTTTCTCTGATTACTTCTAAATCGCTATTTGTCTTTAAATAAATCATACTTATTGTGCTTAGGAATTTAAAATCCTAAAATTATTACTGAGCAACCGCCTCTGTTCTACCTTTTACTCTACCTGATTGCATCAATCCTTCATATTTACGCATCAATAAGTAACTTTCTATTTGCTGTAAAGTATCTAACACAACACCAACTAAGATAAGTAAAGAAGTACCTCCAAAGAAAGATGCAAAACCACGAGTAATTCCAAACAAACTTGCTAAAGCTGGAAGAATAGCGATTAATGCTAACATAAAAGCCCCTGGTAATGTAATTCTATCTAAAATATCAGCGATAAAAGTTGAAGTAGCTTCACCTGGCTTAACACCTGGTACAAAACCACCACCTCTTTTCATATCATCAGAAATTTGTGTTGGGTTAATTGAAATGGCCGTATAGAAAAATGTAAATACGATAATCAAGAAAGCAAACAACAAATTGTATTCTAATGAAGTAAAATCGCTAAATTTTTGAGCAATTGATTGAGCAAATTCACTTTTTTCTGCAAAAGAACCTGCTAATAATCCCGGAACAAACATTAAAGCCTGTGCAAAAATGATTGGCATTACACCAGCAGAATTAAGTTTTAAAGGAATATACTGACGTTCGCCTCCTACAGATGAAGTTCTATTACCTACTACTTGTTTAGCATATTGAACTGGGATTCTTCTAACTGCTTGAGTAACCATTACAGCACCCATTACAACGAAGAAAAGTGCTACAATCTCAATTACAAATAATAATGCTCCAGACATTCCACGAGATTGAGCTTCGCCAATAATTGACCCCGGAAAACGAGAAACAATACCAATCATAATTAACATTGAAATACCATTACCAACCCCTTTATCTGTAATTTTCTCTCCTAACCACATACAAAACATTGTACCTGAAATCAAAATAATCACAGCAAATAAACGGAAAGACCATGCACTTACGATAATGGCATCAGCAGGGATAGTTGTCTGTAAATAAGCAGTTGCTTGAGCAGCAGTAACAAAAATAGTTAAAACTCTAGTAATTTGATTTAACTTCTTTCTTCCTGACTCTCCATCCTTTTGCATCTTCTGAAAATATGGCAATGCAATTGTTAACAATTGGATAGCGATAGAAGCAGAGATGTAAGGCATGATACCTAACGCAAATATAGAAGCATTATTAAATGCTCCACCCGAAAACATATTCAATAATCCTAATAAACCGCCTTCTCCTTTTTGTTCTAATTTTGCAGCATCAATACCTGGTAAAACAATATAAGAACCTAAGCGAAAAAAGGTGATAAACAACAGAGTGTTAAGGATTCTACCTCTTAGCTCCTCTATTGAGAAAATGTTTTTGATAGTGTTAATAAACTTGTTCATGCTATCTGTTTAAATAATCGTCAAATAATGAATGAAAACTGAAATTGTTCAACTTTTTCTTTAATCACAAATCTGTTGCCAGTTTTTACACGATTACTCAAATATTTCTGTTGCCTATCTAATTAATTTGAAAATCGGGATTTTGAAAAATGAATACCTACAAAAATATAAAAAAGATTTTCAGTATCAAATTTTCATAATTTCAAACTACCCCACAATTGCTTTACCTCCTGCTGCTTCGATAGCAGTTTTGGCAGATTCAGAGAAACCTTTAACTGTAACTTCTAATGCAGAAGTTACCGCACCACGTGACAAGATTTTCACTAAATCATTTTTAGAAACTAATCCATTATTGTAAAGTACATCATGATTGATTACTGTTACGCCAATAGCATCAGCTAAAGCTTGTAAAGTATCAAGGTTAATTGCCTTGTATTCTACACGATTAATATTTTTAAATCCAAACTTAGGAACTCTACGTTGTAAAGGCATTTGACCACCTTCAAAACCAGCTTTGCGAGAATAACCTGAACGAGATTTTGCACCTTTGTGACCACGAGCAGAAGTTCCACCTAAACCAGAACCAGCACCACGACCAACTCTTTTTCTAACTTTTGTTGAGCCTTCAGCAGGCTTTAATGAAGAAAGATTCATTGTATTTTTTGTTAAATGTTTGCTAAACGCTACTCCCCTGTGGAGTAACTCGCTTATATTAATGAGCTTAACTCAATAATATTAGATACTCTCAACTACAATCATGTGTTGAACCGCACGAATCATACCTTGTATTGCAGGATTCACTTCTACTTCAACGCTTTTGTTCATTTTACCCAAGCCTAGTGCTTGCATAGTACGTTTTTGAACTTGTGGACGTCTGATTGTACTTTTAACTTGTGTAATTTTTACCTTTGACATGGCTTATTTGAATTGTGAATTCTGAATTATGAATTGTGAATTAATATTGACTTCATATCTCATAATTCAGATTTCATATCTCTTATCTTATCCGTTGAATACTTTTGCTAAGGAAACGCTTCTTTGGAAAGCAACTGTATGTGGATTTCTCATTTTCACAAGAGCATCAACTGTTGCTTTAACCACGTTGTGTGGGTTTGAAGAACCTTTAGATTTAGCTAATACATCATGCACACCAGCAGATTCTAATACAGCACGCATTGCACCACCAGCGATTACTCCAGTACCCGGAGCTGCAGGCTTCAACAATACGAAACCACCTGAGAATTTACCAATTTGTTCGTGAGGAACAGAATTTTTCAATAAAGCTACTTGGAATACATTTTTCTTTGCATCCTCAATACCTTTAGCGATAGCATCAGTAACTTCGTTAGCTTTACCTAAACCAAAACCTACGATACCTTTTCCGTCACCAACAACAACGATTGCAGAGAAGCTGAAACGACGTCCACCTTTTACTACTTTCGCTACACGATTGATAGCAACAACTTTTTCTTTTAATTCGCCTTCGTTAACCTTTATTGGCTTTGATATTAATTGCGACATTTTTTCTGAATTTGAAAATTTGTGAATTTGAAAATATATAAAATACTATCAAATTAACTAATTAGAATTTAAGACCACCTTCTCTTGCACCATCAGCAATTGCTTTTACACGACCATGATACAAGTATCCGTTACGATCGAAAACAACCGCTAAAATACCAGCCGCTAATGCCTTCTCTGCGATTTTTACTCCTACTTGTTTAGCATTATCGACGTTACCATTAGCTAAGCCAAGTTCCTTTGTAGAAACTGCTGCTAATGTATGTCCTTGAACGTCATCAATAATTTGTGCATATACACCTGTGTTTGAACGAAACACAGATAATCTTGGCTTGGTAGCTGTACCAGAAACCTTTGCTCTTATTGATCGTTTTATGCGTAATCTTCTTGAATCTTTTTGCGTAGCCATTGTAATATTTGTATGTTTTGTGGATTACCGACCCACGATTTCAATTTGAAAACTTAGTAATTTGAATATTTGAAAATCAAACAAAACTCTCAAATATTCAAATATCTTCAAATTATGATTATTTTTTTCCACCAGTTTTACCAGCTTTTCTACGAATTTGCTCACCAACAAAACGAATACCTTTACCTTTGTAAGGCTCGATTTTACGTAATGAACGAATTTTCGCTGAAACTTGGCCAATTAATTCTTTATCAATTCCTTCTAAAGTTACTTTAGGGTTTTGACCTTTCTCCATTGCAGTAGTTACTTTCAATTCGCTAGGGATTTGAACAAATACAGCGTGAGAATACCCTAAACTTAACTCAAGAATGTTGCCTTGATTAGATGCTTTGTAACCAACCCCAACAATTTCCATCTGAGATTTATATCCTTCGCTTACACCAATAACCATGTTATTGATTAAAGAACGATACAAACCATGAAGAGCTTTGTGACGTTTTTGTTCAGTAGGACGTTTAACTGCAAGCTCAACACCTTCTACTTCAACGATAATATCTGGATCAATTGTACGCTCCAAAGTTCCTTTAGGACCTTTAACAGATACATGATTTTTATCAATCGTTACAGCAACACCTGCTGGCAACGTTATGATTTTATTACCAATTCTTGACATGATTGTTAATTGTTTTGCTTAAATGGAAGTCTATAAAATCTAAAATCAAATAGAGCCTTCTTTCAGCGTTAATAAATATTAATAAACGTGGCAAAGAACTTCACCACCTACGTTTAACACACGAGCTTCTTTGTCGGTGATAACCCCTTTTGATGTCGAAAGAATTGCAATACCTAATCCGTTTAATACACGTGGCAACTCAGTTGCACCTTTGTATTTACGTAAACCTGGCTTAGAAATTCTTTCTAATTTAACGATTGCCGACTGCTTAGTAACCGGGTTATACTTCAAAGCAACTTTGATGGTACCCTGAACAGTTGTATCGTCAAATTTATAGTTTTGAATATATCCTTTATCAAAAAGCACCTTAGTGATTTCCTTTTTGATGTTAGAAGCAGGGATTTCAACGATTCTATGGCGTGCCTTGATGGCATTTCTCAATCGTGTTAAGTAATCTGCTATTGGATCTGTCATTGTTTTCGATATTTGAAACGAACCCTTCCTGAAAAGGCTCGCAAAATTACGGAATAAAAATTAAGAAGACAAGTTAATTGATAATTAAAATAAATCTAATTACTTAATTATCAATTATCTGAAGTCGTTTGATATTACCAGCTTGATTTAGTTACCCCTGGAATCAACCCATCAGAAGCCATTTGGCGGAAAGTAACACGGTTGATACCGAACTTACGCATATAACCTCTTGGGCGTCCTGTAAGCTTACAACGGTTGTGTAAACGAACTGGTGAAGCATTTTTAGGTAACTTATCAAGTCCTAAATAATCTCCAGCTGCTTTTAAAGCTGCACGCTTTGCGGCATACTTAGCAACTGTTGCTTCTTTTTTTCTTTCTCTTGCTTTTACTGATTCTTTTGCCATTTGTGTTGAGAATCTTTATTTGTTATCGGTTATCTGTATCCGTTATCGGTAAATGTTATTTAGAAAATAATATCAATAATAACAGTTCACAGATAACTTGAATCAATTACTTCTTCTGATTTGAAAAAGGCATTCCCATTGCTGATAACAATGCGTTCGCTTCTTCGTCAGTTTTTGCGGTAGTTACAAAAGTGATATCCATACCAGAAATTTTATTTACTTTATCAATAGAAATTTCAGGGAAGATAATTTGTTCTTTAACACCTAATGTATAGTTACCACGACCATCGAATCCTTTGTCCGATACTCCTTTGAAGTCACGTACACGTGGAAGTGATACAGTCATCAAACGGTCAAGAAATTCGTACATTTTTTGTCCTCTCAACGTTACTTTAACACCAATTGGCATGTTTTCACGTAATTTGAAGTTTGAAATTGCTTTCTTAGAAATTGTTGCAACAGCTTTCTGTCCAGCGATAAGAGTGATTTCTTCAACACCCGTATCAATCAATTTCTTGTCAGCCACAGCAGCACCAATACCTTTGTTGATTACAACTTTAGTAACTTTTGGAACTTGCATTACTGATTTGTATTGAAATTTCTCCTTTAAAGCAGGAACGATTTCATTTACATACTTATCTTTCAGTCTTGTAGTTGTCATTTTATGAAAATTTATGTGGATTTCCGACCCACTTTTTCAATTTGAATAGTTATTGATTAAATACCAAAACTATTTATTTGAGATTTAATTAAATGAATTTTCCTGTTGCTTTCGAAAATCTCTGCAACTTTCCTTCTTCGTTCAATTTACGACCAGTACGAACTGGCTTACCATTTTCAGCGATTGCCAAATTTGAAATGTGAATAGAACCTTCACGTTTCTCAATACCACCTTGCGGAGTATTAGCATTTGGTTTTACGTGTTTTGTTTGAAGGTTAACACCTTCTACAATAGCACGGTTCTTATCAACCAATACTTTTTTGATTACGCCTGTCTTACCTTTTGAGTTTCCAGCGATAACGATAACTGTATCACCAGATTTGATGTGCAGTTTTGGCTGCTTATTAAACTTTCTTTCCATGATACGAATTATGATTAAAGCACCTCTGGGGCTAATGAAACGATTTTCATGAAACCTGCATCACGTAATTCACGTGCTACTGGCCCGAAAATACGAGTACCACGTGGCTCGTCGTTGGCATTCAACAAAACGGCTGCGTTATCCTCGAAACGAATATATGAACCGTCTTTACGACGAATCTCTTTTTTAGTTCTTACTACTACGGCTTTAGAAACCGTACCTTTCTTCATATTTGATGATGAAAGTGCTGATTTAACAGTCACTACAATTTTATCACCAATTGAAGCGTATCTTTTTCCTGTACCGCCCAACACACGGATAACTAGAACTTCTTTAGCTCCTGAGTTATCTGCTACGCCGAGTCTTGATTCTTGCTGTACCATTTTATGATTGGAATACTGATTTTAACGAAAAATTTAACTTCTTAATAATATTGATTGTTGGGAAGGAAATTATTTCGCTTTCTCGATAACTTCAACTAATCTCCAACGCTTATTTTTTGAAAGTGGACGAGTTTCCATCACTTTCACTGTATCACCAATACCACATTCATTGTTCTCATCATGAGCCATCAACTTTGAAGTTTTTTTCATAAACTTACCATAAAGTGGATGTTTTACTTTTCTTTCTACGGCTACAGTGATTGATTTATCCATCTTGTCGCTCACTACACGCCCTACTCTGATTTTTCTCAGATTTCTTTTTAATTCTTCCATCGTTGGATTTTTTAATTGTTGTTACACGATTGACCTCAAGCGTTATGTTGGTGAGGTCTGTTATAATTACTTTTCAGTAATTCGATTTATTTCGCTGCTGAGATAGCAGTTTCCAATCGAGCGATAACTTTACGAGCCTCACGGATACGTAATGGGTTTTCAATTGGAGAAATAGCGTGAGCAAACTTTAGGCGAGCTAAAGCCTCTTTTTCAGAGGCTAAAGTACTTACTAATTCTTCTGCGCTTAATTTTTTGATTTCTGCGTTTTTCATGACTTTGATTATGAAATATTATAATCTGAATACTAATTAATTGATTTGACAAACTTTGGAAAGCCATCAAATCATAACTAACCAAATTTTCAAATTATTGTGCTTCTTGATAATCTCTACGCACTACGAATGAAGTACGAAGTGGCAATTTTTGTGCTGCTAAACGAAGCGCTTCTTGTGCCAATTCTAAAGGTACACCAGCCGATTCAAACAAAATTGTTCCTGGCTTGATACGTGCCACCCAGTATTCTGGAGCACCCTTACCTTTACCCATACGTACCTCTGCTGGTTTCTTCGTAATAGGTTTGTCAGGGAATACACGAATCCAAACTTGACCTTCACGTTTCATGGCACGAGTTACTGAAATACGAGCCGCTTCAATCTGACGAGCAGTGATGCGTCCTGGTTCCAAAGCTTTGATAGCGAACGTACCGAAATCAAGTTCATGACCACGAGTAGCGTTTCCTTTAATCCTACCTTTTTGTTGCTTACGGAACTTGGTTCTTTTTGGTTGTAACATTTTCTTATTAAGTCTATGGGTCGGTGGTTTCAAGAATTAAGAAAATGAGTTGTTAAAAACACTCTTCTCTTATATTTACTACTGACCACTGACGAGAATTTACGAATTATCTCTTACCACCCGCTGGTTTGTTGCCACCGCCAGGACGATTTCCGCCAGGTTTGTTAGCTCCGCCACCACGGTTGTTATTGTTGTTATTACGACGTTGTGCATCGTCACGACCACCAGCACCGCCACGGTTGTCACGTCCACCACGACCTTTACGATCGCCATCTTCGCCACGTCCACCACGGTTATTACCTCCACGAGCATCAGCTCCACCAGCAGCTTGTTGAGCAGCCATTCCAGCATTTGGAGATAAATCACGCTTACCATAAACTTCACCACGGAAAATCCATACTTTAATACCGATTTTTCCATAAACAGTTAATGCTTCAGAAATTGCATAATCGATATCTGCACGAAGTGTGTGCAAAGGAATACGACCTTCTTTGTATCCTTCAGAACGTGCCATTTCAGCACCTCCTAAACGACCTGAAAGCTTCAATTTGATACCTTGAGCACCTACACGCATTGCTGATGCGATAGCTTGCTTCATAGCACGACGGAATGAAATACGAGCTTCTAATTGTTGTGCGATAGCCTCACCAATTAATTTAGCATCAATCTCAGGACGTTTGATTTCAAAAATGTTGATTTGAACATCTTTGCCTGTGATTTTCTTTAATTCTTCCTTGATTTTATCAACTTCTTGACCACCTTTACCAATTACAACGCCCGGACGAGCAGTATTGATAGTCAAAGTAATTCGCTTTAAAGTACGCTCAATAATTACCTTAGAGATTGCACCCTTTGGAATACGTGCGGCAACATATTTACGAATTTTATCGTCTTCAACTAATTTATCGGCAAAACTCTTACCACCATACCAGTTAGAATCCCAACCTCTGACGATACCAAGTCTAAAACCAACGGGGTTTATTTTCTGTCCCATTTTTTGATATTTAGATTTTTTCTCTAATTATTCTGTGATTATTGTTGGTGCGGTTGCTGAAGCAACTACAAGTGTAATGTGGTTAGAACGTTTCAAGATTCTATGACCACGACCTTGTGGAGCTGGACGCAAACGCTTTAATGAGCTACCGCCATCTACTGTAACGGTTTTAACGTATAAGTCAGCATCTTCTAACTTTACATCCTCATTTTTATTTTGCCAGTTAGCGATAGCCGAGAGTAATAATTTCTCTACGTGTCTTGCGCCAACCTTAGGCTCGTATTTCAAAATACCGAGAGCCTTATTTACTTTCTGACCTCTAATCATGTCTACCACGATTCTCATTTTCTGAGGTGAAGTCGGAACATTATTTAACTTAGCTACTGCTTCCATTTTTTTGAATTATGAATTTTGAATTTTGAATTATGAATTGATATTAAGTAATCCATAACTCATTATTCATAATTTTAACGTTTGCCTTTATCTTTTTTTGCCGTGTGACCTCGGAAGTTGCGTGTTGGAGCAAATTCACCCAATTTATGACCTACCATATTTTCTGTCACAAATACTGGAATAAATTTGTTTCCATTATGCACTGCGAAAGTGTGCCCAACGAAATCAGGTGAAATCATCGAACGACGTGACCAAGTCTTAATAACTGACTTTTTTCCTGATTCGGTCATGACTTGCACCTTGTTGTCAAGGCGGTAGTCAATATAAGGTCCTTTTTTTAATGAACGTGCCATCTACCTATTTTTTCTTTCTACTGATGATTAGACGATTTGATTGTTTCTTCGGCGTACGAGTTTTCTTACCTTTCGCTAATAAACCTTTACGTGAACGAGGGTGACCTCCTGATGAGCGACCCTCACCACCACCCATTGGGTGATCGACTGGGTTCATCACTACACCACGAACTCTTGGACGGCGACCTAACCAACGATGACGACCTGCTTTACCCATTACGGTATTCATGTGATCACTGTTAGATACCGAACCTACTGTTGCTAAACATCTTGACAATACCATACGCATCTCGCCTGAAGGCAATTTTAACGTAGCATATTTGCTATCACGAGCTAACAATTGTGCATAAGTACCTGCAGAACGAGCCATTTCAGCACCACCACCTGGACGAAGTTCAATTGCGTGAATAATTGTACCTGTTGGGATATTTGCTAATGGAATAGTGTTACCTACTTCTGGTGCTGCTGTAGCACTTGAGATTACTTTCTGTCCAACAACGATTCCTGCTGGAGCGATGATGTATGCTTTTTCGCCATCGACATATTCGATAAGAGCGATACGAGCTGTACGGTTTGGATCGTATTCAACTGTTAAAACTGTTGCTTCAACATCGAATTTATTACGGAAGAAATCAACTAAACGATAACGACGTTTGTGACCTCCACCGATATAACGCATGGCACGGTGTCCATCTGCATTACGACCACCTGTTCTTTTTACTGGGGCTAACAAAGGTTTGTACGGCTTTGAGGCTGTTATTTCCTCGAAGGTCGCAGCAATCCTGTGGCGTGAGCCCGGGCTTGTTGGTTTTAATTTTCTAGTAGCTGCCATTTCTGTGCTTTGTTCAATTTATCGGGATGAACTCCCATAGTTAAGTAATTTGAAGATTTGATAACTTGAAGATGAAATCGAATTTCAAATTTTCAAATTAGCTTAATTCAAATTATAATTTAAATTCCGTCATAGAAATCGATTACTTCACCTTTAGCGATAGTAACGATTGCTTTTTTGAATGTCGAAGTAATACCAGAAGTAACTTTAGTTCTAGTACTTCTTGATTTCTTCTTACCGAATTGGCGAAGTGTGTTTACAGCCGTAACTTCAACACCGTACATTTTCTTGATTTCTTTAGCAATCTCGATTTTGTTAGTCTTGTTTGCTACTTCGAAAACGTACTGACCGCCTTTCTGTAAGTCCTGAGATTTCTCAGTAAGAATTGGTCTTTTGATAATGCTCATTTTCTTATTTTCGTTATTTATTATCCGTTATTGCTATTCGCAATTAACCAATAACTAATTACTAAAAGATGATTCGATTTTTGAAATTGCTCCTTCTACGATAAGCAATTTTGTTGCGTTAACTAAGTCATAAGTGTTAACTTGTCCTGTTGAAGCAATTTTCGTTTTTGGAAGATTACGACCTGACAAATACACATTTTGATCTTCTTCTGGCAAGATTAACAATGTCTTAGTATCATTCAAAGACAATGCGTTCAACAATGCTAAGTAAGATTTAGTTTTTGGAGCATCGAAAGAGAATCCTTCTAATACTGTTACTGAACCTGATTGTACTTTAGCAGCATAAGCTGATTGACGAGCCAATGATTTCACTTTCTTGTTTACTTTGAAAGAGTAATCTCTTGGAACTGGACCGAAAATACGTCCACCACCTTTCATCAATGGAGATTTTGCTGAACCAGCACGAGCACCACCTGTACCTTTTTGTTTTTTAATCTTGCGAGTAGAGCGAGAAACTTCTGCTCTTGGTTTCGCTCTGTGAGTTCCTTGACGTTGATTTGCCAAGAATTGCTTCACGTCTAACCAAACTACGTGTTCGTTTGGTTCGATGCCAAAGATTTCGTCAGAAAGAGTTACCTTTTTGCCTGTTTCTTTGCCTTGTATGTTTAAAACTGATAATTCCATTTGTCTAATTTGAAAATTTGAAAATTGAAAATTTGAAAATTGATAACTACTGATATTTCAAATCACTATAAATAGTTGATTTATATCTTTCAAATCTTCAAATCTATTTTTCAAGAATAACGTAAGAGTTTTTCGCTCCTGGGATTGAACCCGACACTACGATTAGGTTTTTCTCTGCATAAACTTTCAATACTTGTAAGTTTTGAACTTTTACACGGTTACCACCTGTACGACCTGCCATGCGAATACCTTTGAATACACGAGATGGGAATGAACAAGCTCCAATTGAACCTGGGTGACGACCTCTGTTGTGCTGACCGTGAGTTTGACCTCCAACCCCTGCAAAACCGTGGCGTTTAACAACCCCTTGGAAACCTTTACCTTTTGAAGTACCAATTGCATCTACGAAGTCACCTTCTACGAACAATTCTGCTGAGATAACTTCACCAAGTGAAAGTTCATTTTCGAAAGATCTAAACTCAACGAGTTTTTTCTTTGGAGTAGTTCCTGCTTTTTTGAAGTGACCTAAAAGAGGTTGCGTTGTGTGCTTCTCTTTTTTCTCGCCATAGCCTAATTGAATAGCGCTATAACCTTCTTTTTCTACTGTTTTTACTTGCGTTACTACACAAGGACCGGCTTCAATCAGCGTACAAGCGACAGCAGAACCGTCAGCGTTGTAGAGGCTGGTCATACCGATTTTCTTTCCGATAATTCCAGACATTTTATTAGAATAAAACGTTAAATAATTGATTGTAAATGAACGAGTTACGCCAAAACCCCAACTGGGAGCGCAAAACGGACTGCAAAGGTCGGAATTTAATTTGGCATAACAAAATCTATACTAATTAATTCACGAATAAAAATTTGCGACAGAATTGAAGTAAAGCTACAAGATGTGCACGTATGCAGACGAAGAGACGGAAAAGACCGTATTGCGTTGAAAAACGAAACGTTTCTTGTGTAGCTTAATATTTAAAATACAGACTGGGCATTCAGTTTTGTATTAAAATATCAGTTCTGACACTGTTGCAAGTAAACTTGCTGTAATTTGAATTAGGAGATTTAGCGTTTTGCCTATTTCCGTATTTTTTTATTGAGTTCTGCCAACCCATATAAAAACAAAGAAAACGCTCTCTCTTAATTGGACTGCAAAATTAGAGGATTCTTTTTGAATTACAATGAGTTAAAGAAAAAATATTTAAATTATTTTACATTTCCTTTACAATCAAAACACTTCTTTGTTGTATGTTCCTTTTTTGAATTTTTCTCCTCATTTCTTGTCGCTGATTTATCCTTAGAAAAGGTTGAACATTTCGTTGATTTTTTTGACGAATAAAATTATCCCTATCTTTGTAATCTTAGCAAAATAGCTCTTTATGAAAATTTCTATCATTACTGTTTCTTTTAATAGCGCTGCCACTATTCGCCAAACCATTGAAAGTGTTTTAGCACAAGATTACCCAGCACTTGAGTATATCGTGGTTGACGGTGCCTCAAAAGATGGTACGGTAGAAATTTTAAAGTCATTTGGAGATAAAATAAAATTTATTTCAGAACCTGACAAAGGAATTTATGATGCCATGAACAAAGGATTGAAACTGGCAACTGGTGATGCTATCGGCACGATTGGCGGCGATGATTTTTACCCTAACAATCAAGTAATTAGTGAAGTAGCAAAAGCTTTCATTACATCTCAAGCAGACGCCGTTTATGGTGATATACAATTTATCAATCCAGACGACATACATACAATCGTTCGCTATTGGAAAGCAGGCGAGTATTCAAGAGAAAACTGGTTGAATGGCTGGATGCCCCCACACCTTTCTTTCTATTTAAAAAAATCAGCTTTTGAAAAGTACGGCGATTATATTACCGATTTTACTTGTTCTGGTGATTATGAATTGATGTTAAGAATGCTTTATAAAAATAAACTTTCAACACATTACTTACCGCTAACACTTACTACTATGCGTAATGGAGGGACAAGTACAGCCTCTTTAAAACATCGCTACAGGGCAAATATGGAAGACAGAAGAGCATGGAGAATCAATAATTTAAAGCCACACTGGTACACTTTATGGATGAAGCCTCTTTCTAAAATCGCTCAATTATTTAAGAAAGGATAGAGAACTCCCTACCCTTCCGTTTACACATTGGCTACTCTGAAAGGATGTACTTCTATTTGCTGCCAAACACCCATTGTGCTGTAAGGGTCGTTATTCAACCAATCTTGAAATGCCGTTTCTGTTTCGAATTGAACAATCATGGTTGAACCTATCATTTGTCCTGATTCATTCAAAATTGCTCCTCCTATCAAAAAATTCCCGTTCTCTTTCAATTTTCTAACACATTCCAAATGATATGGGCGAGCTGTCATTCTACGGTCTAGTGCTTCTGCATCACTTCCGTCAAAAGCATTAATTACATATTGCAACATTTTATTATGGTTTTTGATGTGACTTTATGAAGATATTTATGTCAAAACAAACGATTGAATAAATCTCAGGTACTCCAGCCCCATAGCTCGTCTTTATCACCTGAATTTATTTCATTTACATTGAACAATTATTCTATATCAAAGTTTATTGTTTGATTTTATCCAAAACAAAATATAAAAAGATACAACCACATCGACATGAGAGATAATTTAATAACCTTCGTGCGAAAGTACGTTGATTTTTCTGATGAAGATCTTGATTTAGCTCAACCCTATTTTACTGACATCATACTGAAAAAAGGAGAGTTTTGGGTAAAAGAAGGAGAATATAATGCTGACGTTGCTTTTATCAACAAAGGCATGGTACGTTCTTATTTTATCAAAGAAAAAGTTGACATTACCTTCGACCTTACCATTGAAAATCAAATCTTTTCAAATACCACTTCATACTCTTTAGACTTACCAAGTTCTGAATACATCCAAGCAATTGAGGATTGTGATTTATGCGTCATTACAAAAGTAAATTTGCATTTCCTCTATGCTCAATCCCCGAAGTGGGAACGTCTTGGTAGAATAATTTATGAAAATTATACTGTTTTACAAGAAATGAGGGTTCGTTCTTTTATCTCTGAAACAGCCAAAGAGCGTTATGAAATATTATCAAAAACAAAACCTGAACTCATCAGGCGAACGCCACAAATTTACTTAGCCAATTATTTAGGTATTACACCGCAGTCATTAAGTAGATTAAGAAGAGAAATTACTAGATAAAAATAGGCTCACCGAAATTCGGCGAGCCTATTTTTATAATTCCCAGTTCAGTACTACTTTTTCAATAATATCACAAGCTTCATTCATTTGTGCTTCTGTGATAACCAAAGGTGGAGCAAAACGAATTTTGTTTCCATGTGTTGGTTTAGCTAATAGTCCATTTTCTTTAAAGGCAACGCATAGATTCCAAGCCGTTTCACTTTCTTCGTCTGTATTGATTTCGATGGCATTTAATAAACCTTTTCCTCTGACCAATCTGATTAAATCTGGACGTTGAGCAATTAACGTTGTCATTCTCTCACGAAACAACTCTCCCATTTTCATAGCATTTTCAGCTAAGTTTTCTTCTTTCACTACCGACAAAGCTGCCATCGCAACGGCACAAGCTAATGGATTTCCTCCATAAGTAGAACCATGCTCGCCTGGCTTGATGGTAAGCATAATTTCATCTCTACAAAAAACCGCTGAAACTGGATAAGTACCACCAGAAAGTGCTTTTCCTAAAATTAAAATATCTGGCTGAAAATCTTCATAATCACAAGCCAAACGTTTTCCTGTACGGGCAATGCCTGTTTGTACTTCATCAGCAATGAATAATACATTTTTCGCACGACACATTTCATAGGCTTTTTTCAAATAACCTTCGTCTGGCACTACTACTCCTGCTTCGCCTTGAATTGGTTCAACCATAAAACCTGCTACATTTGGGTCTTTCAAAATCTCGGCTAAAGCATCTAAATCATTATAAGGTATGATTTCATAACCCGGCATAAGTGGACCATAATCAGCATAGCTTGATGGGTCGGTTGAAGAAGAAATTGCAGCTAATGTTCTTCCCCAGAAATTACCTGCGGCATAAACCGTTTTGGCTTGGTTTTGTGGAATACCTTTTACTTTATAAGCCCATTTACGGGTAAGTTTCAGGGCAGTCTCCCCTCCTTCTACGCCTGAGTTCATCATCAATACTTTGTCGTAACCGAAGTATTCACAAAGGAATTTTTCACAAATACCTAACTGGTCACTGTAAAATGCACGAGAAGTAAGTGTAAGTTTGTGTGCTTGTTCAACCAAGGCTTGAACAATTTTTGGGTGACAGTGTCCTTGATTTACGGCACTGTAAGCTGAAAGGAAATCAAAATATCTTTTATTTTCTACATCCCAAACGAATACGCCTTCGCCTTTTTGAAGGACTACTGGCATTGGATGATAATTGTGTGCTCCGAAACGGTTTTCTAATTGCATGGCTTTTTCTGATGCCGATGCACTTGATAATGCTGCTGTCATTGTTGGAATTGTGATTGAATGAATTGTGAATGAGTGAGAGTTCGAATCTCTCCGTTTCCACACAACTTAAAATTAATGTTAGTTTTATCATTTAAAACTTTGTTCTATTTAAACCCAAAAACAATTTCTTTACTTTAATAGACCTTACTTTTCTTTCCTTGATGAAAGAAAAGTAACAAAAGAAAATCAAGAAATTCCGAAACTCGCTCCGCTCAAACAGCGGAATTTCATCAAATGCTGACGCCTGAATCTAAAAATTTGGGTAAATAAACAAGTAGCAATTTCTCAATCATTCAATCCAGACAAACCAATTACGTACAGAATTAGTACAAACACTGAAAGAATACGATGAATTTTACAGAAGTGACCATACAATGAGCTTGTCGTAAACACACGGTTGCTGATATGCTTGTTGAAGCCTATCGCTGAACGTTGGTATTTAGGATAAAAATCATTCATGTTTGAAGATACGCTATTCTTTTTTTGAATAGGCATAGTTCAAATTTACAAAGTATTGAACATTTTACAAAATTGAGGGTTGATTAAAATACCATGAAGAAAACCAGTAAACATAAAGAAAACACCAGAAATGGCTTAACTCCAGAAGACTATTACTTAAATGAAAATGGTTTTATGGTTTTTACAGCTACCTATCATTTAAAAAGAGGTTATTGTTGCAAAAATGGATGTAAACATTGCCCTTACGGCTTTAAGAAAAATGACGACCAATTTTTTACTACCTAAAATCTTTTTGACTTCACCATCTTCTTTTATCTACAGGAAATATTTACACAAGCTGTGACGCTTTTTATCTGTCCTACATTTTTCTCCTTGAAAGTGCGAGGTATATTGTTTATCAACTACTTTTGAACTTCAATCAATTCCTTCCCTTCAACATGAATAAAATACTAACAACCGAAAGACTCATCTTGCGTGAATACAATCTTGACGATACTCAATTTATCATTCAATTATTAAACAGCGAAGGTTGGTTAGCCTTTATTGGCGACAAAAACGTGCATACCGAAGAAGATGCAAAAGCCTACTTATTAAACGGCCCCATGAAAAGCTATGCTGAAAATGGCTATGGTTTAAGTTTGGTAGCGACCAAAGACGATTTGACCCCGATTGGTATGTGTGGATTGATTAAAAGAGATAATCTTGATTTTCCTGATATTGGCTTTGCTTTTTTGCCAGAATACATGGGTAAAGGTTACGGCTTTGAAATTGCCAGTGCCACGATTACTCATGCCAAAGAAACATTAGAACTACCCGTAGTTTATGGCATTACAAAACCTGAAAATACAAATTCAAAAAAGCTTTTAGAAAAAATTGGTCTGCACCAAGAAGGATTGTATTCTTTCCCTAATCAAGAGAATGAATTACTGTTATTGAAGCTCATCTTTTAGTAATGTACGATTAACAAAAAATGGTGATTCTTCATCATTTTTATATCATCATTCAACAAAAAATGGTGGCACTTCACCATTTTTACATCATCATTCAACAAAAAATAGTGGCACTTCACCATTTTTATATCAACGTTCAATAAAAAATGGTGACACTTCATCATTTTTACATCAACGTTCAATAAAAAATAGTGACGCTTCACCATTTTTACATCATCGTTCAATAAAAAATGGTGGCTCTTCATCATTTTTACATCAACGTTCAATAAAAAACAGTGACGCTTCACCATTTTTACGTCATCGTTCAACAGAAAATGGTGACGCTTCACCATTTTTACATCATCGTTCAACAGAAAATGGTGACGTAATATACTCTTTTCGACACTAATCTTTATTTATTGTAAATTGTTGCCTCTGGACTATTGAGTCATTTGTAAGCGAGACGCTCTTTCTTTACTTTTGAAGTATAGGGAAACCAACGACCAGTTGAAGATTAAAATTAATAATTCAAAAGACTATATGATTATGAAATTGGTTATAAACCTTGATGACTATCAAAAAAGACTTTAAAATAGCAAAATGGAAATAAATAAACTTTTTATATTTTCAAAAGACACTGATGCCTTTGCATCACAACGAGGCTATAATTATCAAACATTAAAGACTCTTGAAACTTGGATTAGTAATTTCCTAAGCGATAATAAAGAGGATATCTACTGTGAATTTGAAGAAGATATTTTTCAAAGAAATCTTTTGGAACAAAAACTTACTTTTCGTCAAATAAAACTCTACTCCAGTAACTTTTCATTCTCAAGCGAAGAAATTAAAAAGTGTATCTGTCATTTTTTTACCCTTCATGTGAAATCAGACTACAATGATTTTGCAAAAGAGTATATTTTCGAAACCAATACTAATATTGCTAAAAAATACTTGGATAATGATGCTGATTTGCTAAGAGAATGGTTTGAGAATCAAGAACAGTTAGATGCAGAAAAACTCACAAAGTATTCCCAAAAAGTAAAAGATATAATAAATGAATATATCGAAGAGCAAAAGAATGCATTAAAAGATAAAGATGCTCTAAAAGAAGCTTTAGAAGTATTTGAACAATTAGAACACTCATTTTGGGAGGAATTTACTAAGATGATAAAGTGGAAATTTATAGGGACTTCTCCTGATGATGAGTTTTCTTCCACAAGAGCAAACATAGAGTCTCTGATACAAAAATTGCCCTACGAAACTACAAATAACAATTCTACCCAAATTTTAGGGGTATTGCTTGATAACGTTTTTGGGGTGATTAACGAAAAGCATGGAGAGGAACGAAAATTAACTTATGACCAATTAGAACAAAGTCTGCTCTCAATAGGAAGCGATAGTGATAAATGGTATTCAAGGAAGTATGACTATTATAAAACTATTGATTCTATAAATCAATTTAGAATTGGAGAGTATTACGAAATTTTAGACATGGTAAACTATTGTCGAAGAAAAAAGTATTTGCACAAACATAAAAACCTTTGGAATCCTTTCCTCATTTACTACGCTAGAAACACACAAATAAATCCATTATTTAGAAGAAAGGCTATTTATGAAATAGTCTTCCTTAATCTTGAGTTTTATGAGGTCGATTATGAAAATTTGGATAGTCGTCAACGTCCTGATGGAAGTTTATTGGGATTTGAAGAAGAAATTCAATATTACTTTAGCGACTTCACGATTTTTAAGACTGCTGTAGATATAGAAAACGCTCATAATATTATCAATTTGGTATTTATTGCCTCGGACGAAGGAAAAGCATTAATTAGCATTGACGAATTGAGGAAATGGTTTGTAACACTTTACAGGAAGATTAATCAAAAGTTATTGATTGAAAGTGACATTAGTGAAAAGTGTAGTTTGCTTGAACAAAAAGGTACTTTCCTTTTAGAGATAAACAGACTGCGAGAAAAGAGTAACATTGAATTTAGACTATATTTTGATGAGATTTTAATCATAGCTGAGCAAGCTCCTCTTTTCAAACTATCTCAATTTGGAGATAGAATTGAAAAGTATATTAAAATGCAGCTAAATATAGACCCCAGTGACGAAATGGGTATCATAGTTGCGTTAGAAGATTTTTTTGAAAAACTATCTCCATTGGTAGGAGTCAGAGAAGGAAAAGTAAAGCTTGCTCAATTGCAAGTGAAAAGAGGTTATAACTACCTTAATACCTCAGTTCCTAAAAATCTACTTAAGGCATTAGACAACTTTCATAAAGCTAAAGATAACTACTTACAGGAAGATACTATTGAAGGCTTTGTACTAGCCTTGTTGAATATTGCACAACTCTACAATTCTGTAGGAATGCACTTTGCCTCTAAAAATTATGCCTTAGCAGCATTTCGTATTAGTGTTAATAAGCAGCTCATCAAAAGAGTAGAAAACAGTTTTTCTCTGCTTGCTTATTCAGATTATTTACAGGGTTCTTGGTTTAACGCATTAAGTATTTATGGGAAATATATCCGGCTAAGCTTAGATACCAATTTTGATAAAGCAGATGAAGAAAGAGAGCATGAGGCTATTCAAAATATAGCATTTATGTTGTATGTAATGGGAAGAAGCTCAAATCAATTCAAGTATCTAATTGAAAGTTATCTTTCTCTTTTAGATTATATAGGAAATGATATTATAATACCAATTCAAGCTGAATTTAATAAGGAATTACAATCTTATGAAAGATATAATCAGGCGATAGAAAATCATATTGATGATTTCCCACTCAATGATATTGGAAAAACAAGAACTATTTCTTTCCATGCATTGGGAAGTCTTTGGAAAATTAGCTTTGATAATACACATGAAGTTATATCAGTAGCTGAAGAATATATTTCGGCTATCCAAATTGTTCTGGCAGAAATTACACTTTCAGATGTTGATTTTCATTTACTCAAATCAACAATTGAAATTGAATTAACTTTAAGTGATAAATATCTTTCCCCTGAACAACGTCCTTCTAATGAAGTGATAAAATGGAAAGTTTATATCTGCTTTTCTGAAGTAGTAGGTGTTGAAATGATAAATCAGCATTCCGCATTCAATATGGTGTCTTTAAGATGTATACTGGACAATATTAGTCTTCTACAATCCAATGAGTTTGACCAATTATTTTGGAAATTTTTCAAAGAATCGAAACTTGATACCAAACAAGTCGCTATTAATCTTTATCAAAAAATACATAGAGATATTTATGTTAAAAAAGATTTTGAAGCGTTTCAAGCTTCGTCTTTTGAAAAAGAAGGGTTTAAACTGAATTTCCCCAGAGAAAGCAAAGTAATGGAATAGCTTATTAAGTGCAAAGTATGATAAAGCGGTTCATAATATGCAGAAATGCACTTTTAACACATTGGCAGACCTCATAAAAAACTACTGCCGTTGCCAGTGTCTCAACTTTCAATTTCTTTATCTTCATTGTAGGGAAAAACAATAATCCTGAAAGGATTAAAGAGGCTTCCCTTGAAAATTGTTTTTCGATATTGATTTAGAATAAAATCCACTCATATTCTGGGTGGATTTTTCATTTCACTTACGGTGATTTATTAAAAAAATACAATTTTATTTGACT
>NZ_JAYGIL010000048.1:0-28318 GCF_034931025.1 Arcicella gelida
CCAACAATTTTATAATTTCGTCTTTGATGATTTGTTTCATCCTTAAAGGCTGGTTTGATGCGTGGTAGCTCAAAGTTCAGCCTTTTTGTTTTCAGAAACAAAATCTTCGGGTAGAGTATAAAATTAATTAGATAAGACATAAATTTAGGTTATTAAAAAATAATGTAATTATTAAAATAGAATATTTACTTTTTTGACTTTTAAATAAATTACCGAAATATAGAAGTACCTCTACAACGTAATAATTTAGATTTTAAAGATTTCCTAACAAGGCTTAAATCAGCAACTCATTATTAACAATTCTCAAGATAATGAGTTAGAAAGCTCAACTGATAAATCCATCATTTGCTTATTTTGTTTAAAAAACTAAGGAAATCTAAAAGCTAATATTCTTTTAAACCTTAGTTTTTTACCATCTTGTGAGGCAGGCGACCATTCTGGAGACGCATATAGGGCATTTATCAAAAAACTTTCTAAACTCTTATCAGCATTATTATTTGGCAAAATTTGTACAGTTGAAATACATCCATTTTTTTCGATAATAACAGAACATAGTATCATCACATCTTTGCTAATAGAGCCTACAAAATGTTTAAATACATGTTGTTTGACATATCTATTCAGAGAATCCATCCCTCCATGAAAAACAGCAGGATATTGACTAGCCATATACACTAGCGTATCTGGATTTACGTCTTTTAAAGACTCCATAAATAATTTTGTATCAATAAATCTGATAGTGTCTTTTTTTTGTGATAGAACATTATTTGAAAATAATAACGTAATAAAACAGATGTTAAAAAGTGTAAATGTATTTTCATTTTTCAGTTTATAATCATGCGTTTTGTACGCTAGTTGGTGCTAGTTTATCTATAATATAAGCTTTAGTAACTTATCAATTAATAGGTCAATAAAATTATTATGCTACCAATATTCAAATCATTAAAGATAAACCTAAAGGGAGGGTGCCTTCTAACCCTAAAAAGGTATTTTCAGATGTATTATTTAGGTTTGCTCAATAAATGTTAAAGGTTGAAAGTGCTTACTCAGTGTTTCTGTTTATGATTAGAAACACTGAGTTTTTTATGAGCATTGTCTTGTTTTTTGTTCCTAAGTTTTTATATCAGTTACTGATTATTAACAATCTTCAAGATAATGAGTAATAGGACTAAGCTTATTAACTCGTTATGCTATTCTGTTGATTTGTTCTTGCTACTTGTCAAGTTGTAGATAATATCCGAGAGGGCAAAAAAACTAAATAAAAGTAGCTATCAAAACATTAATTATGTAGAAAACCCTAATAGTTTTCTACATAATTAATCACTTTCCAAGCAGACTTTTCGATGAATTTTACGATGAGATTTTTTTCTTTTGGAGGAACTGTATAAATACCAAAAGCTGGAATAATACTTTTCAAATCATTAAAATGATTTTTGATTAACGCTGTTCTGTATTCTTTAATAATTTGCTTCAAAGCCTTCTGGTTTCTATTTTTAGGCAATTTGAAATGCTTAGAAATTAATGTTGGTTTATCTGGATTATAACCGCTAAAATGAAAGAAAACCAATGGAGTATTTTGGTTCACGAAGTACTTCCCATCAACGAAACTTAATTCACGTTCTTGTAAATTCCAATAAGCAATATTGAGCGAAGGATTATAATCTACCAATACTTTTTCATAAAAGACAGGTACGAAGTTCAAACAAAGTTGGTCGGCTCCCATGCCTTTGCAATAGTTGAGATAACCGTATTTGTTTAAATGGGTTTGCCACCAATCTAAGAACTTTAAAGAATTTTCAGTACGCTTGAAAGCTATGAATCCTGCATTATACAAACCTGCATTCAAATACTGTTTTTCGTTCCAACGTTCAGAAAGAGGAATGGCTTTCGTGATATGTGGTGTTAAAATAATATCATGTTCGTCAAGATTTTTTTCTATACCAACAAGCGAATCATATAGATAAATATCTGTATCCAGATAAATCAACTTTTCTAAAGTAGGATACTTCTCTAGCAAATAAAAGGCAAAAATAGGTTTGAAAGCACAAGCAAGCTCAATGATACTAAACTTTTGGCTATATTCTTCTAAAGTAGGAAAGTTGATACTTTCTACAGGAAGTATTTTATATGGAATTGGGAAATTAACCTCAGGCATTTTATCGGTAAGACAAATGATTAGTTCATAATCTGGATTTGTCTTTTTGATAGAATCACCTAGCGAAAAAGCTTGATATAAATAACTAGCAGTACAAACGGTATATATTAATTTCATAAAAGAATTTTTCTTTACTCCAATACATCTCCAAAAGCAGCAATATAAGGTGCTTTCCAAGAAGCTTCTTGATCTTTATAACGATGATAAGCACCAGCAAATAATAATTTCATCACAGGGAAAAGCCTAGCTAGATGAAAAGTCGAAAGTTGAGCCCTAGTTTCATAAAAAGCAATAATTGCATCAATTTTTTTGAAATTATTGTTGATGATTGGATTACTGATTGGTTTTAAATAGGTTGATAATATGGTTTTTAAATAAATATATTCATCTCTTTTTTGAAGGAAAGGGGCAATTTTCTCAGCTCTTGGACGAGCAAAACGTTCTTTTAATGTCAATACCTTTCCACCTTCAATAGCTCTTGTTCCTACTTGTTGTGCTTCATGCTGACGATAGGAAATTAAAGGTTTTTCAATCAAAGAAATACTATTTAGCATACAAGCAATTAAAGTAAGCCAACCATCATGAAGCATTGGCGGACGAAAAGCTGGAAAAGGTTGTGCAAAAGAAAGTAGTTCTTTTCTAAAAGCTAACATACAACCAGCTACTCTGTTGCCATGAAGTGTAATGTCTAAAGCATTATCTTGTTTCCAAGCCTCAATTTGTGGGGTATCAAGACGCACTTTTTGCCAAAAGCGTTGTCCTAAATCTTTTCCATGACTATCAATCAATGTTGCATCAGAGAAAACGGCAAGTTTTGTGGGATTTTCTTCAAAAAAGTTGTGAATAGTCGATAATTTGTCAGGATGCCAAATATCATCTTGGTCGCATGGAGTAATGATATCGCTAGTACAAAGAGAAATTGCTTTTTCGAAATTTTTAGCAACTTTCAGCGGGTAAGGGTTGCTAATGAAAGTGATGTTCAATATACTTTTAAATTCATTTACAATACTTTCTGTATCATCAGTAGAGCAATCGTCCGTGATAATAATTTCATTCGGCAGAAGCTTTTGATTGGCAATACTTTGGAGTTGTTCTCTTAAAAATTTAGATCCATTGTATGTACACAGAGCGATAGAAATGGTTTTCAAGTTGTATGAAATTAGTCGGTAAATGCTGTATATGAGTGAGTTTTGATAATGCTGAGTAAACCTTGGTCGCTGTTTTAAATAGTACCCAAACACTTTTATCCTGCTTAATTGAAAAACTTATTGAATTCTCAATTCATCATTCACAACTCATCATTCTGTGACACCAGTGGGAATCGAACCCGCATCAAACGTTTAGGAAACGTCTATTCTATCCGTTGAACTATGGCGTCTTTGTTGAGTTTCCAAGAAATAAATCCTTGGAAACTCATTTATTACAAATTTCTTTAAAAACTCTTTAATAATCAAGGTAAGCGATTAATATTCGCTTTTTACTCTTCTTCCTCTTCAAGTTCTTCGGTTGGATAATGTACTTCATTCAACCAATTTGGGAAAATAAGAATATGTTTTTCCTTAACAGCCTTTACAATGGTATCTCTGAGTTCTTCGATATTTTCTTTTTGTTCAGCAGAAATGAAAACCGTTTGAGGCTGAGGATTATTCATATAAGAATTCTTCAAGAAAGCCGTTACTTTTTCAATTCTACTTTGCTGATTTTCGGGTTCATTACCAGAACCAATTTCCCAGTCATTAATAACGATTTCTTCTGAAGAGAATAAATCAATTTTATTGAATACCAGAATTGTTGGCTTGTCGGCAGCACCAATTTCTGTAAGCGTCGAGTTTACCACTTCGATATGCTCTTCATAATTCGGATGCGAAATATCAACAACGTGTAATAAAATATCAGCTTCACGCACTTCATCTAAAGTAGATTTGAAAGATTCAATCAACATCGTTGGTAATTTTCTGATGAAACCTACCGTATCTGAAAGTAAGAAAGGAATCGTATCAAAAGTTACTTTTCGTACTGTAGCATCAACTGTTGCGAAGAGTTTGTTTTCTGCAAATACTTCTGCTTTAGCTAATCTACGCATCAAGGTTGACTTCCCAACGTTTGTATAACCAACTAAGGAAACACGCACCATTCTATCACGGTTTTTACGTTGAGTAAAAGCTTGTTTATCTATTTGCTTGAGTTTTTCTTTTAATAAAGAAATTCTATCGTTGGCAATACGACGGTCAGTTTCTAATTCTTTTTCACCTGGTCCACGCATACCCACACCACCACGTTGTTTAGAAAGGTGAGTCCACATTCTAGTTAATCTTGGCAAAATATATTGTTGCTGTGCCAATTCAACTTGTGTTTTTGCTTGAACGGTTTTAGCACGCATCGCAAAAATATTCAGAATCAGTAAACTACGATCAAGAATCTTTACTTCATGTTGGAACTTCGCAAATTCAGTTTCAATATTTCTAATTTGAATCGGCGAAAGATCATCATCAAAAATTACCATGTCAACATCATTATCAACCACATAGGCGATGATGTCTTGCATTTTACCTTTTCCAACGTAAGTACGAGTATCAGGTTTTTCTAGTTTTTGAGTGAAAGTATATAGCGTATTGATTTGTGAAGTATCAGCCAAGAAAGCTAATTCATCTAAATATTCTTTGGTTTGTTCTGCTGTTTGCTTTTGTGTTTGTACAGCCACTAATACGGCTGTCTCTTTTACTTCTTCTGTAGTATGCATAATATCTTGATAATCAATATTGGAATGTTATTCAGAAGTCTAAATAAATTCAGACTTTTTCAGGAATATTAAAGAACATCAGATTGGTTCATTCCTCTTTTACAGATTCATCTGTTGGGAAGAGTAAATATTCATGAGCAATGTTGCGAGCTTTATCTTAAATTGACATTGTTTTATAAGATGTTTATCTTGTTTGCTTTGTTAGGATTTCAAAGGCTAAGATTAATCTGATTGAGTATTTTAAAGATACGCAATTGATTTTATCTTCCAGAAATTAAAACATTTAAACAGGAAATGAATGATTTGAAATTACTGCCCTTTCGGAGGGCAATATCCATGAAGACTGGATTTTGCAGAGCCGAGAGAGGGAATTAGCAGAAAATTTGTCTTAGCTTCATGTTTACTGGATTCTGAAAGAATCGTTTAAAATTAGTCTTGCAAAGGTATCATTATTTTCTGATTTCTATAGCATTAAAAACAAAAAAACCTGTAAGCGTCAGATACACTTACAGGTTTAAAAAAGAATTCAATGAGAATTACTTCATTGAAGCAATTAACTTTTCATTTAACGCTACATAATCCATATTATTGGCTTCTTTTGCTAATTCTATTGATTTTTTTGCAGTTTCAATCGCTACAGCTTTGTTTCCTAGTTTCGCTTGAATTTTTGCTTTTAAATGTACAATCCAAAAAGCTTTAGGAGTTTGTTCAATTGCTTTATCTGCCCATGCTAAAGCTTTATTTAAATCTTTACCTGATTCGAAATAATAACTAGCCGCTTGGAAGTACGGACGGGTATCAACTGTCATGGCTGTTTCAATCGCTTTTGAGATTTTACCATCAATATCAGCCGTTACAGGAATGGCAATTGATGTTTTTTCCCAACTAACTTCAATATCAGCAGACGAAGCAGTAACATTTGCAATTTCGATAGTAAAAGTTTCAACAGATTTCGCTAAAGCATTAGGTTTTACTTTGAATTTAGCTACGTCTTCTTCAGCTTTGTAACCATCAATTCCCCAGTTATTAATGCCTTTGTTGAAGATAACTTCCCATTCGTCTTTGTTAGGAATAGTGTATAAAACATAAGTACCAGCTTTTAATGCTACGCCACCTACTTTTACATCTTCGCCAAAAGTTACTCTTGTTGCGGCATTTGCACCAGTTCTCCAAAGTTTTCCAAAAGGAGCTAAATCTCCGAAAACTACTCTGCCTTTGATGTTCGGTCTTGAATAAACAATTTCGATACTTGATAAAGCAAAATCTTGTTTAATTGTTTGCGTTGGACTTGGTGCTGGGGTTTTAATTCCCTGAGCATTTAATGAAGTATTTAAAGTAAAAATTGCTAGAATTGAAAGAATAAAATTTTTCATGAGAAGAATATTTGTTATGATGTAAGTAAGCTACAAATATAAGTAGAGTTTTTTCAAGAATACTTTAGCTTTTTGTTAAGTACATAAAATTTCGATAAACAGTAAATATTGATAGCTCAATAAAATGCTTTACCGTGGATTGGTATAAAACAAAAGACTCATCCTTTTTGAGAATGAGTCTTTTGAAGAAATATATAATATTATGCTGCTGCCAAAGCTTCTGCACCACCAACGATTTCAAGGATTTCGTTAGTAATGGCTGCCTGACGTGAACGGTTGTATTGTAATTTCAATTCTTTCAATAATTCACCAGCATTATCAGTTGCCTTATCCATTGCTGTCATTCTTGCACCATGCTCAGAAGCATTTGATTCAAGAACTGCTTTGAAAATTTGCAATTTCAATGCTTTAGGAATCAATTCATTGATAATTTCTTCTTCAGAAGGCTCAAAAATATAATCAACAGAAGATGCTTTTACTTTTTCGTCTTTTTTCTCAACGATAGGCATTACTTGTTCTGTCTTTAAGATTTGAGTAGCAACGTTTTTGAATTCGTTATAAACCAATTCAACAACATCGTATTTACCTTCTTCAAAACCTTTCATAGCTGCTTCTGCTGCGATACGAACATTAGCAAAGCTTAATTTTGTAAAAATATCAGCATATTGAGTGTTTACGTTATATCCACGGCGAGTAAGGTATTCACCACCTTTTTTGCCAAGTGCCATAATTTCAACATTTCCAGCCGCTTGTTGTTCAGCATATTTTTCAGCGATTAAGCTTACTGCTGCTTTACCAACATTGGCATTGAAAGCACCACACAAACCACGGTCTGAAGTAACAACAATAACTAATACTTTATTGATATTACGAACGATAGTGTATGGATTTTCTTTTGCACCCTCTGCATTTGCAGAAACGGTAGCAATCATTTCAGTTAATTTTTTTGAATAGGGACGCATCTGAGTAATTGCGTCTGTCGCACGGCGAAGTTTTGCCGCCGACACCATTTTCATGGCTTTGGTAATCTGCTGAGTTGAGTTTACCGATACTATTCGGTTTCTTACTTCTTTTAATGAAGCCATTCTCTTTTCTAATAAATGAATGATAGAATGAATGAATGATAGTGAGTTAATGGAAATAGTAAAATCACTATCATTCTATCATTCAAAATTGAAAATTATTTTTACGCATATTTCGGCGCTACTTCTTTCGATACTTTAGTCAAGACATCTGTCAAAGAATCATCATATTTTCCTGCTTTCAAAGCATCCATCGTTGATTTTTGAGTAGCATTCATTACGTTGATGAAATCTTTTTCGAATTCACGAACTTTACTTACAGCTACAGTATCAAGAAGACCTTTTGTTGAAAGGAAAATCATAGCGATTTGTTCTTCAACACGTTGAGGCGCACCGTTTGGTTGCTTCAACATTTCAAGGTTACGACGACCACGTTCGATAGTCAATTTCGTTGCAGCATCTAAATCTGAACCAAATTTCGCAAATGCTTCCAATTCACGGAATTGCGCTTGGTCAAGCTTTAAAGTACCTGCTACTTTTTTCATCGACTTGATTTGAGCATTACCACCCACACGTGATACCGAAATACCTACGTTGATAGCTGGACGAATACCTGCGTTGAAAAGGTTAGATTCCAAGAAAATCTGTCCATCCGTAATAGAGATTACGTTTGTAGGAATATATGCAGAAACGTCACCCGCTTGTGTTTCGATGATTGGAAGTGCTGTTAATGAACCACCACCTTTTACCAAATGCTTGATAGATTCAGGTAAATCGTTCATGCTACGAGCAATTTCATCAGATGAGTTAATCTTAGCTGCACGCTCTAATAAACGAGAGTGAAGATAGAAAACGTCACCAGGGTATGCTTCACGTCCTGGAGGACGACGAAGTAACAATGAAACTTCACGGTAAGAAACGGCTTGTTTAGATAAGTCATCATAGATAACTAAAGCTGCACGACCAGTATCACGGAAGAATTCACCGATAGCAGCACCAGTAAATGGAGCAAAGAACTGCATTGGAGCTGGGTCAGAAGAACCAGCGGCAACAATTACAGTATAGTCCATCGCACCAGCTTTGCGAAGAGTTTGTTCGATTTGTTTGATAGTAGAAGCTTTCTGACCACAAGCTACATAAATACAGTAAACTGGATTTCCTGCGTCAAAATACTCTTTTTGGTTAATGATAGTGTCGATACAAACAGTTGTTTTACCTGTCTGACGGTCACCGATTACCAATTCACGTTGTCCACGACCTACTGGAATCATTGCATCAATAGCTTTGATACCTGTTTGAAGGGGCTCAGTTACAGGTTGACGGAAGATTACACCCGGAGCTTTACGTTCCAAAGGCATATCGTACAAGTCACCTGTGATTGGTCCATTACCATCAATAGGCTCGCCAAGTGTGTTTACAACACGACCGCAGATACCGTCGCCCACTTTAATAGATGCGATTTCGTCAGTACGTTTTACAGTATCTCCTTCTTTGATTTCAGATGAATCCCCTAATAATACTGCACCTACGTTATCTTCTTCAAGGTTCAGCGCTAGAGCTTTTAAGCCGTTATCAAAAACGAGTAATTCACCCGCCTGTACTTTCGATAGTCCGTAAATACGGGCTACACCATCACCGATTTGTAATACGGTACCTACTTCTTGAAGTTCAGCCTCTGATTTTGCTCCTGAGAGTTGTTCTCTCAAAATGGCTGATACTTCATCTGGTCTGACTGATGCCATTATAATAAGTTTGTTTTGTGATTTTGAATTTGGAATAGTATTTAATCTACTAAGAAAGAATTAGTTAAATGACTATTAGAGATTTATTATTAAAGGCTTACAATATTAATAAATACTCTAGCGTTGTTTACAGATTTCTTTGATTAATAAATTACTTATTTTTCAGGTGCAAAATTAGGGAACAAATTTCACAATTCCATGAAATGCTTAACATTTAGTGCTTAAATGTTATACTTTTTTGGGATTCACTCTTCTTTACTTCTATAAAATCTTACTCTTTTTGTGCTTTTTTCTTAAAAAAATCCTTTTTTCACTCACTAATTGGGTTTGATAATAGCTTTTGTCTATTTTGTAATAATATTTATTGATTTGATTGATATTTTTAATTTTTCTAAGTTTGCAACATCAAAATAAATTATCAGCTTAACAGTATCAATTATAATTCATCATTGTAATTATAGATTGATTGAAATAGCGTTGAAACAAGTCGGGCAGGGTTTGGTTTCGACGCTATTATTTATAAGTTTCATCTTGGTTTTTATACATTTCGTCTTTTTTATAGTATTATATTGATAGGTATTTCGGTAGGTCATGCCACAGATTAGCGTTAAAATGTCGTTCTTTGTAAAAAAGGCTAACACTTTTGAACTCAGACTATTTTTAAACTAAACTATGAAACAATTTTTACGAATACTTTCAATGAAGTGTTTACTTTTTTGTTGCACTTACATAACATTACCTACACAAATTGTTGCTCAAAATGCAGAATTTAAACTGCCTCTTTTAACCGGGAAAATAACAGATTCTAAAACAGGAGAGCCTATCGTCGGAGTAACGATTTCCTTAGATTTCAGGAAATCAGGCATTATTACAGATACAACAGGAAGGTATAATATTTACTTACCGAAGGGTGACTATGTTATTAAGTTTAGCCATGTTGGCTATAAACCTTACCGAACAAAAGTAGCCTTAAAGGGAAATACAACCTTTGACTTAGCACTCGACGATGTGTCAAAAACCTTGGAAGAAGTAATTGTTTCTAGCCAAGCTACTCGAAAAAGCATTCAAACGCCGTCTTTAGGCGTAACACTGTTGAGTATTAAAGGCATCAAAAAATTACCCGCAATGATGGGCGAAGTAGATATAATTCGGTCTTTACAAACCTTGCCGGGGGTGTCGTCTGTTGGTGAGGGTTCAAATGGTATCAATGTACGTGGTGGAAATATCGACCAAAATTTAATTTATATTGATGATGCTCCCATTTTTAATCCAACCCACATGTTTGGTTTATTTTCCGTATTTGCTTCAGATGCTATTCGTGAATTAGAACTTTACAAAGGAAGCATTCCTTCAAGATTTGGCGGTAGAACGGCTTCTATTTTAGATATAAAAATGACTGACCCAAGTTTGGAGAAATTTAAACTTTCGGGCGGAATTGGTTTTGTTTCTAACAGAGCAATGGCTGAGATTCCTATTATTAAAGAGAAACTCTCTGTGGTAGTAGCTGGCAGATTATCATTTAATGATTTTTGGTTTAAATGGATTGGCCCCAATAATATGAGGAATACTCGTGCAAATTTTTATGATTTAGCCACTAAAGTATTTTTCAGACCGAATAAGAACAATACTTTTTCGCTTTCAACTTATGTGAGTAAGGATTTTTATCAAGTAGATTCTTTATTTAGTTTAGAAAATGTGGTAGCCAAACAAACACAGTTTGATTATGGACATTTGAATTTTTCATCAAGATGGAGTCACTACTTTAATACTAAAATGAGTTTGGATGTGGTAGGTGTTTTGAGTAATTATAAAACCAAAACGTATGCACCAGATAGTGTGAACAGAATTGATTTACGAAACAATATAGACTACAAAAGTCTAAAGGTCAATTTTGATTATAATCCAGATGAAAAACACAAAATTAACTTTGGCGTAAGTGGAATTAATTATCAGATTTCGCCAGGAAAGCTAAACGAGAATGTAAGTTCAAGGATTTCGACGGTTCTTTTGCCAAGAGAACAATCGTTAGAATTAGGTTTATTTGTGGATGATGAATACAAAGCCAATGAAAAACTGACCATTCAGGCTGGTATTCGTTATGCTCAATATTTAAGTTTTGGACCTACTACTGTAAGAAAGTATTTGGCTGATGAACCTAGAACGATTTCATCACAAATTGGCGAAGAAACCATTTCAAGCGGAGCTGTTGAAAAAACGTATGGAGGTTTTGAACCTCGTTTAGCTATTAAATACTCTTTGGGCGAAAACAGTACCTTGAAATTAGGTTATAACAGAATGCAACAATTTATTCAGTTATTATCGAATAATACTACACCTTTACCGACGGCTCGTTGGAAAACTGCTGATGAATATATCAAACCTCAAGTAAGTGATTTTGCTTCGCTAGGAGTATTCAAAACGTTTAAAGATAATATTTGGGAGTTGTCGGCTGAAACTTATTTTCGCTCTACTCAAAACGTAGTCGATTATATTTCAGGTGCAAACTTGCAGTTAACCAAAGCCATAGAAACACAATTGATTGCTGGAAAAGGAAAAGCTTATGGTTTAGAATTGATGGTAACCAAAAAAAGAGGCGAACTGAGTGGCTGGATGAGCTATACTTATGCTCGTTCTTTACAACAAGTAAGAGGTGATTTTCCTGAACTTCAACAAATTTCAGATGGGAATTGGTATGCTTCAAATTATGATAAACCGCATAGTTTGAACATCATGATGAATATTCAGCCAACGAACCACCACAGTTTTTCATTTACGTTTGCTTATAATACTGGTCGCCCGTTTTCGTCTCCTTCAGGATTTTTTCAGTTAGACAACAAAAAATATCCAGTGTATGAAGCTCGTAATAATGATAGAATGGCTGATTATCATCGCTTAGATTTTTCTTGGACGATTACCAATCCAAGCTTAAAAGAAAAGAGATGGGAGGGAAGTTGGACATTTACAGTTTATAATATTTATGGAAGAAAAAATCCTTACTCCGTTTTCTTCAAACCTGTAGGGAATGGTTTAAAGCCTTATGAATTAAGTGTCTTTGCCAATCCATTGATATCATTAACCTACAATTTTAAATTTTTATAAATAAATAAGACTTCCATTCCTTTCCATTAGAAAGGCTGAAAATAGATTTATCATGAAAACTAGATTTCCGATAATAACCTTATTAATATGTGCTTTGGTGATTTCGTGTATTACACCCATCACTGATTTTGAACAAGTTTCAACCAATAGTTTTTTTTCGGTTGAAGCTACTTTATCAGACCAACCAGGTTTGCATAAAGTGAAACTGTATATGTCGTCCAATAGACTTACGGGAGGAAGTTTCCAGCCAATTTTAAAAGCGAAAGTATATTTTACAGACGAAAAAGGCTTAATTGAAAATTTAACTGACCCAAAAGGAACGGGCAATTATCAAACTTCTGAAACATTTGCAGGAAGAGTAGGCGGTACTTACACGTTAACGATTGAAACCAGCGATGGTAAAAAGTATGTTTCTTCGCCCGAAACCATGCGATCAGTACCAGAAATAGAAAACCTAATTACAAAATTTGAAATAATGGATAATTACGTAAAAGGTGATGCCCGTCGTGGGGGCTTTAATATTTATGTAGATTTTCAGGATTCTCCCAATCTCGGAGATAATTATCAATGGTTCTGGAAACATTACCAAAAAGCCTTTATTTGTGAAACATGTACCAATGGATATTATGATTTTGCGAAGAAAACTTGTAGGTTTCCTCCAGAGCCGACTGATGCAACACTGAATTATAAATGCGATAGACCCTGTTGGGATATTACTTTTTCAACGGCACTTAACATTTTTTCTGATTCATATTTAAACGGACAAAGAATAACTGGTAAACAAGTAGCGAGAGTACCTTTTGATGATACAACGCCTTATTATCTTCAATTTGAACAGCGTTCTATTACCAAAAGTGTTTATAATTATTACCAAGGGCTTGTTGCACAGACACAAAATAACGGGACGTTGTTTGATGTACCAGCTGAAACACGTTTTAGCTATAATATTAAATCTGTAACCAATCCTAGCGAAAAAATCCTTGGCGTTTTTGATGTACATTCAGTAAGAAAAAAAGTGTTTTATATCGACCGTTCTGTTGGAATTCCTGAAGGAGAAAGCCCAGTGTATGTGAAGCTTCAAGGAGAAGTATATTCATGTCCAGCAGGTACAAGAGTATGTAATGAGTACGTAGAGTGTTTAGATAATTTAAACAGAACACCTTCCAAACCAGTAGATTGGAAGGATTAAGCTAGAAGTTTCTTAAAATAAAATTCACAAAAAAGCGGTAGAAACATTAAAATCAAACAAATTTGCACTTTGAATGTTGTCTTTAAACAATCTCTTTAGCGATTTTTTGCGTAAATAATAGAAACATAAATTATTACAATGCAAGTACAAGAACCACACGTGTTGTCTGAAAAATCAGTAGCAACTAACCTTAAAACAGGTGTATTAATTGTTAATTTGGGTACTCCAGATTCGCCAAATACGCCAGATGTCCGTAAATATTTACGTGAATTTTTAATGGATGGAAGAGTAATCGACATTCCCTATGCTTTTAGATGGATGTTAGTGAATCTTATCATTGCTCCATTCAGAGCACCTAAATCAGCTAAAGTATATAAAGAACTTTGGACAGAAAGAGGCTCACCATTAAAATTTTACGGGGAAGACATCGAGAAAATGTTGCAAGCACAATTGGGCGAAGATTATGATGTGAAATTGGCGATGCGTTATCAAAGCCCAAGTATGGATGCTGGTTTGGAATTGTTCAAAAAATCGGGCTATAAAAAAATTATTGTAGTGCCGTTTTTTCCACAATATGCTTCTGCAAGTACAGGTTCGGTCTATGAAAAAACCATGCAAATTGTAAAAGAATGGCAAATTATTCCTGAAATAAGTTTTGTTAATACTTTTTATGACCATCCGAAATTCATAGAATACTTCGCAACGGCGGCTCGTAATTATATGGCTAAACAAGATTATGATTACTTCATGTTTAGTTATCACGGCTTACCACAGCGTCAAATAAGAAAAGGAGATTGTACAGGGAATACTTGTAAATTTGGTTCATGTTGCGATACTATTCACTCAATGAATCAATATTGTTACCGAGCTCAATGTCATGAAACGACTCGATTATTAGTAAAAGAATTAGGTTTGAAAGAAGGTACTTATGCTACTACTTTTCAATCAAGACTAGGAAGCGACCCTTGGGTTCAGCCTTATACTGATGTTGTAATTAAAGAATTGGCAGCACAAGGCAAAAAGAAAATTTTAGTCTTCTCTCCAGCTTTTGTCGCCGATTGTTTAGAAACAACCATCGAAATCGGTGAAGAGTACCGTGAAATGTTTGAAGAATTTGGCGGACAACATTGGCAATTGGTAGAAAGCCTAAATAATTCACCGATGTGGGTTGATTTATTAGAAGACTTGGTTAAAAAAGCGTAATAATAGCTTATTTGAATAATTATACGTTCCCGAATTTAGGAAATGATGCTTTCGTATAAAAGTATCTTCCTGAATTCGGGAATATTTGTTTAAACATAATATTACAATGCTTAAATTTGAATAATAGGGATTAAGAACTCATCAACTTTAAAAGCATTTAACCATTCTTCGATATGATAGATTTATTACTCAGTATCATTTTCTCGGTTTTATTGTTAATTAATTTTCGACTGCACCCACGTTTTGGTGTTAATACTTTTCAGACTATTATTCTCAATTATCCAGTTTGTATCATTACAGGATTGTTGTTTTTGCCAGAAAATCAGCATTTCAGCATTGATTTGTCTGAAACATCAACACAATTAGCCATGCTTTTGGGTGTAGGTTTTGTCATTACTTTTATGCTTTCAGGCATTTCTACGCAACGTATTGGCATGGCGATGACTTCTCTGGCAAATAATATGTCGTTGGTAGTGCCAGTCATTTTCAGTTTAGTTGTTTTGAAAATGAGTGGTAGTTTTGATACTTTGAATTATTTAGGATTAGTGTTAGCCATCGTAGCAGTAGCATTGAGTACTTTTAAAAAGAGCGAAAGCGATAGCAGTAATAAAAAAGAAAATATAGATTGGCTATTACCAATTGCTGTATTTGTAATGTACGGCATTACGAATACAACTTTTAATTATCTGAATGCAAAGTATGTAACCGCATCGGGAACAACAATTCCTTTTACCTTGACCATTTTAGTGGGTTCTGTTTTGATTGGAGGAATTGTTTTGGGAATTAGAATAATTCAGGGGAAAGAAAAGTTGGTATTCAAGAGTTTACTTGCGGCTATTCCGTTAGGAATTCCTAACTTTTTATCTTTCTATTATTTGCTAAAAGCCCTTGATGCTTACCAAAATAATGGTGCATTCGTTTTACCGATTTATAATATTGGCGTAATTGTAGGTTCGGCATTGGTTGCTTTTATTTTCTTTCAAGAAAAATTTACTTTACTCAATAAAATAGGCTTAATCTTGGCTGTAATGTCCATTGGTTTGATTTCGTATCAAGGATTGTTTTAATTATTATTTTTTACTGATAAATGAATTGTCTTTTAAGTAAAAACGATAAGGTAATGTAGCTCCTTGTGTAATGCCAATTCTAGTAGTTGTAACAATTGGTGTTTCGGAATAATCTGAAAGTGGAGGAAGTATTTTTAAATCATTTTCTAAAATATGCCAGTCGTTCATGCCTTTATGAATGCCCATTGCTTGTACTAATTTCCCCGGTCCAGAGCATAGATTTTTCAAAACATTACTTTTACGTCTTTTTTCCATCAGGTCAATTCCTTCAATTGGTTCTAAAGCTCTTATCAAAACGGCTTCACCAATATCTTTTTGATTGGTCGCAATGTTTACACAAAAGTGCATACCATAGATTTGATACACATAAACAGTCCCCGCTACGCCAAACATTGGAGCATTTCGGAGACTCTTTTTTCGATAAGCATGACAAGCAGGGTCGTCTTGTAAATAAGCTTCTGTTTCTACAATGATTCCAGCAGTAATTCCTTCATCGCTTTCATGAACCAAACGATAACCCAACAGGTTTTTGGCAACTGTAAGTGTGTCTGAGGTTAATAAATTCATATTTTAAGCATTGTTTTTAATCAGAAATGTACGATTAAAAGTACTTGTCAAACCAATGGCTGGTCCAAAACTTAGTATCAAATAAATATAATTATTTGGAATGAATTGACTTGCCAATTGTAAAATTTGTAAACTAATTATCGTGATGGCAAAGCCAATACAGTTTACGATAGTGATTGATGAAGCTCTATATTCAGGATTAGTATTTTGTGAGATTAAAGTTGAGAATTGAGGTGAGTCGCCAGCTACGCTCATTCCCCAAACTAACATAATTGTAATGAATACAAAAGGGTTGACTTGTGAAAAATAGATAGAAAGCAGACAACAGATTAAAGAAAGTAATAAGCAGAAAAATGCCAATTTTGCACTCCCGAATTTAGCGGAAAACTCACCTGTCAATACACAAGCTAACATTCCCGATGCAATTATTAAGAATGACCACAGAGAAGTATTGAAGTGAAAATTAGCATGCTGATTATATTGCTGAATCATGATTGGCACATAAGCCCAAAAAGTATATACTTCAAACATGTGTCCGAAATAGCCAAATGAAAATGTTCTAAACAAAGGATTTTTAAAGGATGCTACAATACTTCTAGGATTGAATTTTCCAGCTTTTTTCCGAAAAGGACCATCTTGAATCAATAAAAACATCATCAAAGCACCGATTGAAGCGATGATAGAAGTGGCAATAATAACAGATTCCCAGTGAATCTTTAATGAAAAATAAGCAATGAAATGTGGAAAAGAAGTACCCAAAACCAAAGCCCCAACTAAATATCCTAAAGCTCTGCCCAAGCCTTTTTCATACCAATCTGCCATGATTTTCATACCGACAGGATAAACTCCAGCCAAGAAGAAGCCAACTAAAAAACGAATGATTAAAAGAGCTTGAAAATCAAGCTTAATCCAAACAATTAGAAGGTTAAAAAAAGCTGCGATAAGTGTTGAAACGACAAATACTTTTACAGGAGAAAATCTATCACTTAATGTGAAAATTGAATAAATTGCTGTACCCATTACAAAACCAAACTGAACTGCGGAGGTCATATTTCCCAGAAAATTGGATGTATTGGGATATAATACTTGTAAATCTTTGAGGACTGCATTAAGTGCAAACCACAAAGAAGTACCCGCAAATTGAGCAAAAATAACGACTGGAAGTAAATATCTTGGTTTCAAGGATAATTAAAGGTTTTCAATTACGGCATAAGCTCTTACAGGGAAAGTGCCCATGCCTTTTACTTTGGGTGGAGTTGCTGAAAATTTGAATGGAGTATTCAATGGAATTTCATTCAAATTGCATAAATGTTCTACAATTAGGATTTCATTTTTCAATAAAATCGTATGAACTGGTCTGGATTTTCCTGAAACATCATCAATATTATGAGAATCAATACCGACTAATTTTACTCCTTGCGAAACCAAATATTCAGCCGCATCAGCCGTAAGAAAAGGATTCCCTGAATAATAATCATCCGTTTTCCAATTTTCATCCCAACTTGTATGAACGAGTAAAGCTTTACCTTTCAAGTCTAATCCTTCAAAATATGATTTATCAATACTTAGCTGCTCTTTGTAAGAAATACTTACTAAAACGGCATCTAGCATCGCAGTTTGTTCTATCAGGATTTCTGATAAATCTTTTCCATCTTCATAGCGATGAAAAGGTGTATCTAAATATGTTCCTGTGTTAGAAACCATTTCGATTTTTCCCATTTGAAACGAAGTTCCTTCTTCATACCATTGTTTGGATTCTTCACGTGTCCAAAAATCACAAATAACAGGGGCGGGGAGTCCTTTATAAGTAACGACTCCTTCTTCAATAACATGACTTAAATCTATAAATTTCATTGCTTTCTAGCTTTTAAAATGGCAAAAATTGCAATCAGAACCCAAACTATATTCACAAAAACAGAAGGGTAAGCTTTGTGTTCAAGTGTATTGACGATGAAACAAATTCCGCCAAAAAGATTGGCCAATTGGTAATTGATGGAAGTGGATGAAATCTTATTCAAAGCATTTAAAGCAAATGCCCCAACGATAAGTACTGAGCCAATCCAACCGATAATTTCAACAAAGAGTAAATACATTTAATTAAGCTTTTAACAAAGATACATTGATTTCAGCAATTGAGCGATTTGGTGAATTATAATGTCTGTAACGACTGAAATATTAAAAATACTTTACTATTTACTAAGCCGAGTTAGCAGTTGATTACTAACATTTCATTTAGACAAAGCCCAGTTTTTCCATAAAAATTACGACCTTTACCGAAAATTTTAAAAATAATTGATAAAATGGCACAAGCAAAGGCGGGCGATAAAGTAAACGTCCATTACACAGGAAAATTAACAGACGGAACTGTATTTGATAGTTCGGCAGGACGTGAAACTTTAGAGTTTGAATTAGGAACAGGAATGGTTATCAAAGGTTTTGATGATGGTATTACTGGAATGATTATTGGAGAGAAAAAAACTGTTCATATCCCTGCTGAAGAAGCTTATGGACCAGTAAATCCTGATTATTTAGCGGTATTTCCTAAAGCAGAAATTCCTGCGGATATTCCTTACGAAGTAGGTATGCAATTAAATATGCACCAAGATGGTTCTGGTCAAGTAATGCCAGTAACAGTAACTGAAGTAACAGACACAACAATTACTTTAGATGCCAATCATCCTTTAGCTGGAAAAGATTTGATTTTTGATATTGAATTAGTAGCGATTGGTTAATTACTTTTTTCATACGCATAAAAAAACCTCTAAGGAAAATCCCTAGAGGTTTTTTTATGCGAAAGCTGTTTAGCTTTTAGCCTCCATCTCAGCTGCAATTTTATCAAAATCTATTGCCCCACACGAGCCACAGCCTTTAGAACAGCCTGCTTTATTTTTAATACTGAAATTTTTAATAACAATATTGCCTAAATAAGCCACAGCAGATAAAAATATGATAGCAATGATGACATTTTCCATGACAGTCTTTATTAAAATTTAAGACTTTGTGATATTCCAATTACGAACAATCACTTCCTCTAATTCTAGAAACATTGCACAACCCGCAATTAGTTCACGTCCGAATACGAAATCATCTCCACCTTTGAAGTCTTTTACAAATCCTCCTGCTTCTTGCACGATTAAAGTACCAGCTGCTACATCCCAAGGTTTTAAATTGTATTCAAAAAATCCATCAAATCGTCCACAAGCTGTGTAAGCTAAATCTACGGCAGCCGCACCAAAACGACGTAAACCATGAGATTTTTGCATCAATTCTTTCAAAATACCAATGTAGTTTTCCATCAACTCAAAGTCATAATAAGGAAAGCCTGTTGCAATTAAGCTTTCTCCTAAAGTTTTGGCTGACGATACTTTTATTGGTTTTTCGTTCAAATAAGCTCCACCACCAAGCCAAGCAGAGAAACATTCATCTCTGTTGATTTCATAAACAACTCCCAACACAATTTTACTTTCTTTGATTAAAGCAATTGAAATCGCAAAAACGGGTACTCCGTGAATATAATTTGTTGTACCATCAACTGGGTCGATAATCCAAGCTAAATCATGATTTTCAGCTTGTTCAGCTGTTCCTTCTTCTGCAATAAATCCAGCTTCAGGAAGTATTTTAGAAAGTCCAGCTACTAAAAGTTCCTCAGTTTGTTTATCAACATACGAAACCAAATCATTTAAGCCTTTATATTCAATACTGTCTTTACTAAATTCTGAGGCTGCTTTTCTAACAAACTCTCCCGTCTGACGAGCCAATTTGCTTACTTCTGAGGTTAAAATTTCTAAATTCAAAATGTTATTTAATTACTATTTTAAATCAACTCTAAGCCAAATCGCTTAAAAAATATTTTTAAAATCCGATGTCCGAAATCTAAATACCCAAATCCCAAAAGCTATTTTTTCTTTACTTCAAAAAAGATGGCTAATCCTAATACTCCAACCAAAATTACAGACATAATAAGGTCAACTTTATTTCCTTTACTTACTGATTCTGGTTCAAACTTGAATTCAATTTTATGTTTTCCTGCTGGAATTACCATTGCTCTCAAAATATAGTTCGCTCTTAAATGTGGTTTGTACTGTCCATCAATATATGCTTTCCAATCTTGGTTTCCACGATAAAATATTTCTGAGAAAATCGCCAATTGTTCCGTTTTATTGTCTGATTGGTAAGTCAACTCATTTGGCTTATAAGAAGTCAGCACAATTTTATTTGAAATACTGTCAGGTTGAATTTTTAAATTAGCTACTTGGTCAGCGAAACGTTTGTCGATAAATGCGATTTCTTTAGGGTCAAACTTATCTAAAGATTTCATTTCTTCATCGGCATTTGCTACAATTTTGAAAGAATTTACAAACCAAGCATTTCCACAAGCTTCTGGATTTTGTTGTGCAACTGGTTGACCAGTTTGCTGATTTGGAATAATAAAATATTTCGTATTCAGCATATTCAAAACCTGCATATTGTTTTTGGCAATTTGGTTTTCAATAATCTCTGAGTAACGACGCAATTTTGCTCCGTGATAACCACCAATTGATTGGTGATAATAAGAAGCCGTAGCATCGCTACTAAATCCACCTGAGGCAGCTGCATCAAATACTCTATAAATACTCTTATCTTTCAATATTTGCTCATCTGCCGCTGTTGGCGTAAATATTTCTTCGTACTCTGATTTTGAGACAAAATTATCGTTGTTGAAATAGCGTTTATCAGCTCCAAATAAGTCAATCAAGATAAGTAAGATCAAAATTGGATAGAATAATGATTCTTTAATTTTACCAGTAACCCAAGCCCAAAGTAAGCCAGCCGCTAATAAAATGAATGCTAAAGAACGAAAAGCATCAGAACGCATCAACGATTCACGGTCAAGTACAATTGCTCTTAAAATCTGAGCATCTACTCCTTTGTCGCCTGTTATTTGCATTGCTTCATCATTCACAGATTTGAAATTGAAAAACAAACTTGGAATAAGTGCAAAAATAACACATAAGCCAGCTGTGAAAGCTAAACTGTATGTTAAAGGTTTTTTAAGTTCTTCAAACGTTGGTTTATTATCGCTAATTTGTTTCAAAGCCAGAACACCCAGTATTACCATCGCTAATTGAGTAAGCGAAAGTATCATCGTGATTGCTCTGAACTTATTAAACATCGGGAAGTAATCGAACATTGGATAATTTAAAAGAGGGAAATTTTTACCCCAAGCCAGCATCGTAAAAAATACTGCTGTACCAACTAGCCACCATTTTAATGAACCCCGAACTAAAAATGCTCCTAAAGCAAAAAGAAAACAAATGATAGCACCAGCATAAACTGGCCCACCAACGATAGGTTGATCACCCCAATAAGCGGGACCTCTTTCTGTATATGGTAAAGCATTTTCTTCAGGAATACCAGCGTTTACCATCGCTTTCAAGGTTTCAGATTTTTTACCACCTAAACTTCCGCCCATTGTTCCACCATAGAAATTGGGAATCAATAAAGTACCTGTTTCACCGATTCCGTAGCTATAACTGAATGCGTAGTCACGGTCTAAACCACCTTTAGATTGTGTATTAGTCGTTAATTCAGATTTACCACGAATGGTTTCTTTGGAGTATTCGTAGTTATTCCAAAGCCTCATGGTGTGGTTAGCCACACCGACAAATGAACCCAAACCCAATGCCAATAGAGCAAAAACCAAAGATTTGATTTTTCCAGATTTTACATGGTTAATAATTTCTACAATTACATAACCAAATAGCATCAAACCAAAGTAATAAGTAATTTGTACGTGGTTGGCATAGATTTCTAAACTCATAAAGAGCGCTGTTAATGCTCCGCCTAGTAAGTATTTACCTTTAAAACACAAAACAGCACCAGCCGCAACCATTGGTGCATAAGCCAAGGCAATGGCTTTAGAAATATGTCCTGCTGGAAGTATCACCATATTGAGTGTACAGAAAGCATAACCAATAGCACCAATGATTGATTGCCAAATGTTTGCTCCGAGTACAATTAAGAGGATATACATTCCGAGCATTTCTAAGAAAATAACGTTGATTGGTGAAGGTAAAAATCCCATAATTTCACCGCCAACGGTAGAACCAATACTATTCGGATAAGCTCCGTGAATCATATAAGCAGGCATTCCGCCAAACATAGAGTTTGTCCACCAAGGTACAATGCCTGTTGCTTTTGTAAATTCGGTAGATTCGTGAGAGGAAGCCAAAGACATCGTAATGTCGTGTTGCTTTAATTTTTTGCCTTGTAAGGCTGGAGAGGCGTAAATTCCTGCAAGCACAACTAGAGCAATTACTGCGTACAAATGTGGGAGGAATTTCTTGAATGAAAACTGCATATTTTTTCTTAAGATTTGGACTTAAATTACCTTGTATGCAAAGATAAAGTTTCTAATTTGAAATTTTGCATGAAAGCGACGTACACCGCTTTAAATTCGATAGTATTAAAAAATAAGGTTGTTAAATCGTTAAATCAATCCTTGGATTGATGGAAATTATGAACTTTTTAAGCACCTTTGTGTTTTTATTATGGTTGTGTTAAACCAAACCTTACTTGTTTTGTCCAAACGAAAGCAAAATAAAATATATTACAAAATGATGAACAAAAACATTTTTTTACTTGCCATTTGCCTAATAATTAATGTAGTAGGGGTAAAAGCTCAAGATTCAAAGGCTGGAGTGATTATCGATGCAATGCAGAAAAAGTACAAATCAATGAAAGCATTTAGTGCTTCATTTTCGTATGGTGCTGATGGCTCAACACAAGTATTACAAGGAAATATTACAGTAAAAGGACAGAAATATCGCTTAAAAACGAGTGGTCAGGAGATTTATAATAATGGAAAAGAAGTTTCTACTTATATCAAAGAAACAAATGAAGTTAATATTTCTGATTATGAACCGTCTGATAATGATTTGAATCCATCAAAAATTTATTCATTTGATAAAAAAGGATTCCGCTATGTGTTTATTCAAGAAGTAAAAGAAGGTGGAGAGTCTTACGAAGTAATTGAACTTTCACCAGAGAAAAAAGGAACACAAGTTTCAAAAGTGAAAATCAAATTGAACAAAAAAGACAAATCAGTAAAAAGCTGGACTATCACTGATAAAAGTGGCAAGCGTCAAACGTTTAAAGTGAGTAATTTTGTGCCAAACGTTCCTGTTGATGACAAATACTTTGTGTTTGATAAAAGTAAATTTCCAGGCGTTGAGGTGAATGATTTGAGATAGATTTTGTGAAGACTTTAGGATTTTAGACTATAAGACTTTAAGAAATAAGATTCAAGATAAAAAGAGTAAAGGTTTAAATTTGAATAGGTTATCCACCAAATTTAAACCTTTACTCTTTTTGTTTATTTATATCTCTTTCCGCTCCTCAAACTCCTTTACAAAATTTGGGCTTTCGGTTTTGCCTAATTTATCCCAAAAGGTAAAGTAAAGTCCGTAATTATAACGATAATATTTGTGATGATGGCTGTGATGTGTTGCACCAATCATGTACTTCCCTAATAAATTTCCGAATAAATTTTTTGGGTAAATTTCAATATCTAAATGATTGATTGCAGCTGTAATCGTCATGATAGTGAGATGAATCACAACAGCGTAAATGTGCATCGGTAGAAAAATCACAATGGCGGGCATAATCAAGGCTTCTAAAATACCTTCTATCGGATGAAAAGAAAAGGCTGTCCAAGCCGAAGTGATTTTACTTTCATGATGCACATAATGTACAATCTTGTAAACTTTTGGTTGATGCATCCAACGATGAAGCCAATAATAATAGGTTTCATGAATAAACATTGAAAGCAAAATACTGATTGGAAACCAAATTAATGGATAGGTATTAACGTCAAGATAAATAGCAGTAAATCCTTTTTGCCAAAGTATTGCGGCAAATGCTCCGATAATTGAAAAAATCAAAGCTGTGACTAATGACCAAAACATTTCTTTTTGAAATTGTTTTGGAGGATATTGTTTTTTGTTGAGTTTTCTAATTTGCCATTTTTCAGGTTTCCAGAGATAGAAGTAAACATGGAAAATACTTGCTAATAAAAAGTAGCGAAAAATCACAATGACAAATATGACCATGCACAGCCAGAAAAAAACAATCGGTTCAGTAAAGTCGAAATTAAATACGTTTGGTATCATGTAGTAAGAATTATGAATTATGAATGATGAATTTTGGATTTAAAGTATTGATTATAAGTACTTTAAATATTGTGGCTTCATCGTTTATTTCAAATGTGTTACTTACTTTCAACTTTACTGAACCGAAAAATGTTTTAAAAAAGCTTTGAGCGAACAGTAATGAATTTTGGGATTTTTTTTAACTCATAATTCTCAACTCAGCATTCCGCACTTAAAACTCCACACTTTAAAGTCTTACAATCTCAGCACCAATGGCATTCAGACGAGTATCAATATTTTGATAACCTCTGTCGATTTGCTCGATGTTTTCGATGATTGAAGTACCTTTTGCCGACATTGCAGCGATTAATAATGAAACTCCAGCTCTAATATCTGGCGAAGTCATTCTGATTCCTCTTAATTGTTGTTGGCGATTCAAACCAACTACTGTTGCACGGTGCGGGTCGCAAAGAATGATTTGAGCACCCATTTCAATCAATTTATCAACAAAGAATAAACGGCTTTCAAACATTTTTTGATGAATCAATACCGTTCCTTTTGCTTGAATTGCCGTCACCAAAACGATACTTAGTAAGTCTGGCGTGAAACCCGGCCAAGGATGATCTGAAACAGTAAGCATCGAACCATCAATAAAAGTATCTAACTCGTAATGTTCTTGCGAAGGAACATAAATATCGTCACCTCTGATTTCTAATTTAATACCCAATTTTTGGAAGACTAAAGGAATAATTCCTAAATCTGGAATAGAACAATTTTTAATCGTGATTTCCGACTGAGTCATGGCTGCCATTCCGATGAATGAACCAATTTCAATCATATCAGGAAGCATGGTATGTTCTGTTCCATTCAAAGATTCAACGCCTTCAATGGTCAATAAATTTGAACCAACGCCTGTAATTTTAGCACCCATTCTATTCAACATCTTGCAAAGTTGTTGCAAGTATGGCTCGCAAGCGGCGTTATAAATCGTCGTTGTTCCTTCTGCTAAAACTGCCGCCATTACGATGTTAGCTGTACCAGTTACAGAGGCTTCATCTAAAAGCATATAAGCTCCTTTTAAATGTGAAGCATCTACTTCATAAATTCCTCCGTCTTCTTGGCTGTAATTGAATTTAGCACCCAATTTCATAAAACCATAGAAGTGCGTATCTAATCTACGTCGACCAATTTTATCTCCTCCTGGTGAAGGAATTCTTCCTTTTTTAAAGCGAGCTAAGGTTGGTCCTAATAACATAACCGAACCACGAAGAGCCGCCGCTTTTTTCTTGTAAGTTTCTGAATTTAAGTAATCTAAGTTTACTTCTGAGGCATCAAATTTTACCGAAGATTCTGCAATGCGTGTACAACGAACGCCCATATCACCAAGTAGGTCGATTAATTGATTCACATCTCTGATATTCGGAATATTGTGAATCGTTACAGGTTCTTTTGTTAATACTACTGCACACAAAATTTGTAATGCTTCGTTTTTTGCTCCTTGCGGAATAATCTCGCCTTTCATTTGGCGACTACCAGTTACTTTGAATGATGCCATGTTTAAACCTTAAATTGTCTATCTATAATTTGAGATAAGTATTTTGGATTTACCTAAATCAAAAACTATCTTCTATTGCGATTGTTGCTGTTATTATTGTTGTTACGATTATCGTTTCTTCCACCGTTATTATTGTTACGATTATCGTTTCTTCCACCGCTATTTCGGGTATCTCCACCACGATTACCGTCGTTTCTTCCTCCAAAATTCTGACGACCGCTACTATTATTATTTCTATTGTCGTTTCTGCCACCATTGCTACTTCCATGTGTATTTGGCGGAGTAGGGCGATTATTGGCATTACGTAAATTCCCTAATGACGAATGTCCAGAAATAGCATGGACGATAGGAGCGAGCGTGTTGTTAGAAATCTCAAGAATATGTCCCCAAATTACTTCATCATCAACTACTTCACGATTCCAGTTTTGATAGAAGGTTTTCATCAAACGAGCGATATGTGCAACCAAAATACGTTTTTCATTATCGTCTGTTTCAGCAATGGCTCTAGCAATTAACAATTCTACGTTACGACCATAATAACGGTAACGTAAATGATGCGTATTATAAGGAACAGTTTTTGGAAGTTTACCAACAGCATCTGGTGATGGAGGAGGGAAAGGACTATCAACATCCAATTTAAAATTGGACATGATGTATAAATCATCCCAAAGTTTGTTCGTATAATCTTGCGTATCACGCATATTTGGGTGAACCTGACGCATCAATTCAACCAATAAATAAGCATATTTGGTACGCTTTTCTCTATCTTGAACCGTTAAGATATGGTTCACTAATTTCTGGACGTTGGTTCCGTATTCTTTCATGATATAATAAGGACGATTTCGGTATTCGTCGTGAATGGCTATTGCTAAAAGGCAAAAATAGGAATATTTATTCAATGAATTTCTGAAAGCCTTAAAACTTTCAGCAAGATGAATATTTATAACGAAAGTTTAGGGAAAAAGATGATAATTCCTACGATTACGGCAAAGATTGACGCAATTAAAACCGCAGCAGCTGCAATATCTTTGGCTTTGCCTGCCAATGGGTGAAAATCTGGAGAAGTTAAATCTACTAAAGCTTCAATGGCAGTATTGATAGCTTCCAAAATCCAAACTAAAGCGATTGCCAGTGCAATCCAAAGCCATTCTTGTGCAGAAAGTTTAACATAAATTCCTGCTGAAATAACCACAATACTTGCTAAAAGATGAATTCTTGCATTGTTTTCAGAAATCACCATCGAGCGTATTCCTTTGATGGCAAACGAAGTACTTTTTATGAATTTCTGAAAATCAATCATTTTTTATTTATGAGTTAAAATTACTGGTCATTCAAATGAATCAAACTGTGAAGCATACAATAAGCCAAACCTATAAAAACAGAAAATTCAAAGGTCATTAAAATAGCAGTTGGATTACTGAACGAATGTAAAACATATTTTAATAATGCCATAGGATGAGTAAATAAATCCCATGAATTAAAACGTTGAATTCTTCCTAAAAATATTCCGTATCCAGCAAGTATTACAGATGCGATTACAAAAATCATACTCCAATACTTCGAAAATGTAGCCTCCCAAATTTTCTGAATCCAATACAAAGAAAGCAAACCACAAATTAAACTTACAAAAGCAAAAGTATAAATCATGATTTGATGATGCCAATACGAATTTCCTTGATATGGATGCAGATGAACCAAATCTGTAATAATATAAGGTGCATTCGGAAAAAATAATAGCCATAAAAAGCTGTAAATCAACATTCTGTTTTTGGATAAAGCTTTAGCTTTGACTTGTTTATTCATGTACAAAACAATAAAAAGAGGAACCCAAGCCAGAAATAAATTCCAATTAATACCTATCAAATAAGTATTATGAAGTACTATGGCTTCAAAAAGGAATAAAAAAACTCCTAAAGCGGACATCATAGCCAAATTAGAAAGTATTTTGTTATGACTTTTCTGTTTGTAAATCTTCATGTTTATGTTTGAAATAAAATAGATTGTAAAAATAAATATTGACTAAGGAGTAAAAAAAACAGAATGAAAAAATGGTAACAAAATTTTTGATTTCTTCAAAAACAGAACTCTTTGAAGAAGTAATATCTACAATTAATGTTGACAAAAAATAGCAACAGCTTATCGCAAAATAATAATAGGTTTTTAAATCAATCTTTTTGAAATAGCTAATTAAAAACAGGCATGGTTCTATAATAAAGACTTGAAAAAGTAATAATAATATACTAAATAATAATATTGCCAAGAGCCATTCGTCGGATATATGTCTTTCAAATAAAAGGATAAGTAAAGCACCCATAGATGTTGTAACACTACCACTTATCATCGGTGAAAAAAAAATGGGGCACCCTCCCCTTAGTTGTGTAAGTTTTGTTGGGGCTTTGATTTTTTAAAAAATCAAAGCCCCAACAAAAAACTTTAAATAACTTAGCAACAATAATTGTCATTTTTATGGATAAGTC
>NZ_JAYGIL010000049.1:0-25416 GCF_034931025.1 Arcicella gelida
AAAATCAAACAAAATTGTATTTTTTAAATAAAGCACCTCAGATGAAAGCAAAAATCCACCCAGAACATGAGTGGATTTTATCGTAAAGCAATATCGAAAAACAATTTTCAAGGGAAGCCAATATCTATTTCAATCGGAATTGTTCCCACTAAAATAGGATTGAATGTTACTAATATTTCAAAAATTGCATAATTACTCAATATTTGAAAAGCTTTTTGCTGTTTCTCATTCCCATATTTTAGGTAATCTATCTTATCAAAATGTATCATTTTATGCCATTACTGCCAACATATCAAGTATTTTTTCACCGAATAATTGGTTCCCTTTAATACTTATGTGTTTGGCAGCTCTTTGTTTATTTATTCCTTTTGTAAAAATTCTCCAAGCAATTTCTCCTTCTATCATTACTTCGGTAACAGGTTTTTGAGAAGGATTTGGTACTAAATACCATTGTTTTCCATCAAATTCAAGAAACCAATCTCCACCGCCATCACCGTTGACGCTGAATTTTATTATTTCTCCTTTGGATGCTTCTATATTTCTGTAATGATGAGGTAAAGCCTGCATAGAGGTTTCTAAATATGGCAAGTAAAACTCTTTGGTATAAAGTTCAGCCGTTTGCCCAACAGCAAACCTAATTTGTTGTTGATGATGCCATTTTTCTGTGTATTCTCTTGCGATATGAAACCAATTTGACGATTGTTCTTCACCAGCCCAAGCAACAGAAAATGTTGCTGGCTGGAAAGGTTCAAGAGTTTTTAGGTATTTGCAGTATTCCTTTCCAGTTGATGTGAGTAGTTCAATGATGATTTTTGGACTTACTCGTTTCATTGCCATTACCCAATCATGATTTAGTTTATTCAGGTAATCTAGTAAATCTTGATATGAATTAATGCTTTCAGGAATTACGCCAAAATATTGGTCTCTCAGCATTGATAATGCCCTGATATTTCCATCTAACAAATGCACAGCAATGTCTTTTACTCGCCAAAGTGGGGCAATACTTTGTTTTTCCCAATCTTGTGGAGAAAGTGACTCAAGTACTTCGATTAACTTTTCATCAAGTTTTGGTAAAAGGTCAACCGTAAAAATTGGCTTTGTTTGTGTCATGGCTTTAGTTTTAGATTTTCAATTTAATCAATTTTTTTGGCTTCGATGTAAAAATAAAAAGGTTGACAAAATGAATTTGCCAACCTTTTACTGATGAATTGTAATATTAAATCTTCCATCTTACGAAAGCTTCCATCGCTTCGTATTCTGCTAAACCAAGTTTATTATAAAGTTTGGCTGTGTTACTGTTTCTGTCTTCAGCACGTTGCCAGAATTCACGATCGTCTGAACCTTGGAAAGGAACACCATCTTTTTGTGATTGATGTTTGAAAATACCATAACGTTTTTTCAAAACTTGGTCAGGCGACATTGGTACAGCCATTTCGATTTGGTCAATATCCCATTCTTGCCAAGCACCTTTATACAACCAAATCCAACAATTGTTCATGTACTCACGATGTTTCAATTTTTGTGCTGCCTGAATAATAGCATCCAAACATACTTTGTGTGTGCCATGTGGGTCGGCTAAATCGCCAGCGGCATAGATTTGATGCGGTTGAATTTCTTCAATTAAATTCAAGACAATTTCTACATCGGCCTCACCAATTGGATTTTTCTGAACAGTACCCGTTTCATAAAAAGGCATATCCAAGAAATGAATATTTTCTTTTTTGATGCCTACGTAACGACAAGTATTTTTGGCTTCACCTCTACGAATCAAACCTTTGATATAACGTACTTCTGGCGTATCAATTTCTGAATCTTTTTTTGCTTTCAGGAATTTTGCTGCTTCACGATAAATACGATTTGCTTTTGCGTTGTTTGCTTCAAATCTTTCATTGAAGTCAACTACAAACTCCGCAAAACGAAGAGCTTCATCATCGGCAACGGCAATATTTCCAGAAGTTTGGTAAGCTACGTGTACATCATGACCTTGGTCGTGTAAACGTTGGAAAGTACCACCCATCGAAATAATATCGTCGTCTGGATGTGGACTGAAAATAATTACTTTCTTTCTTGCTGGATATGCACGTTCTGGTCGGTTAGAATCATCCGCATTTGGTTTTCCACCTGGCCAACCCGTTATACTATGTTGTAAATAATTGAAAACTTCAATATTAATATCGTAAGCTTGTCCGTATAATGCCAATAAATCTGAGAGACCATTTTCGTTATAATCTGAATTGGTCAATTTTAAAACTGGCTTATTAACCGTCAATGCTAAATGGATAACAGCTTTTTTGATCATTGGTCTGTCCCAATTCACAGCATCTACCATCCAAGGTGTTCTCATTCTTGTCAATTGCGAAGCTGCCGAAGTATCAATAACGAAACAAGCATTTTCGTGTAATTGTAAATAAGAAGCTGGAACATCTGAACTTACAGAACCTTCAACGGCACGAGCAACGTTGGTTGCTTTGTGTTCACCCCAAGCTAATAAAACTACACGTTTGGCTTCCATGATTTTTTGGACACCCATTGTAATAGCTTTCTTTGATACTTTGGCTAAACCACCAAAATCGCCAGCAGCGTCAATTTGGGTTGTTAAATCAAGTGTCATCAAACGAGTTCTTGAATTAATCAATGAACCAGGTTCGTTAAAACCGATGTGTCCGTTTCTACCAATTCCTAATAACTGGAAGTCTAAACCTCCATAACGTTCAATTTGTGCTTCGTAATCTTTACAAAATTCTCCTAATTTTTCAAGCGGTAAAGTTCCGTCTGGTAAATGCCAGTTACCCGAAGGAATATCAACATGGTCAAAAAGTTGTTCACGCATGAAACGTACATAACTCTGTACAGAATCTGGTTGCATCGGATAGTACTCATCAAGGTTATAAGTAACTACATTCTGGAAACTTAAACCTTCTTCACGGTGCATTCTAATCAGCTCAGCATATACTTTTTTAGGAGAAGAACCCGTTGCTAAACCTAAAACTGCGGGTTTACCTTCAATACTTTTTTGACGAATAATGCCAGCGATTTCATGAGCAATTGCCCGAGATGCAGCATCTGAATCAGCATAAATAATAGTCGGAATACGTTCGTAACTAATGGCTTGTTCCATGTTAAATCAATTTGAAAATTAGAAAGATTTGTATGATATTTTATGGCTTGTTTCGTGTTAAAACACAAATAATAATGAGATTCTTATTCCTTCTTACTAACTACAATTACCTCTAACCCTAGATTATCTAGGATTTTATTAAGTGTTTTTATTGAAGGGTTAGCCTTACCTAATTCGATAGAGTGAATGGTTTTGATAGCAACATCACTTTTTTCACTGAGGTTTTCTTGGCTAAGGGAAAGAGTATTACGTCTTTCACGGATAACACTGCCTAATTGTTCGAGATTCATATTTCAGAATTATTTTACTGATATTTTTGCAAATATACAATTATTATTTGAAATTAAAATTATTATTCGGCAATATGTTTCCGATATGTTAAATTAATTAATTGCTTTTGTTAATTTATCATTATGTATAGGGGTAGAATTACTTTTGGCTGTCAGATTAAAGAAATTGCCATTCATCACATACTTCTGTTTCTTTCATCATAAAGAGAAGTAGTTTTGCATTATTCAAATGAATCGCCTTGGTTATATTTTTATAAAATCTATCTAAAAAGCGATATTTTTATGAATTTATACCCATTTTTAAGATAAAAATAAAGAGGGTTTTTGCTGATTTTCTTTAAGAAAAAGCTAACAAGTTTTGAAGAAAAGCTGAATGTATTACTGCAAGGTAAAGTAAATCAGAAGATTGTGTTTTTGATATTTCGTAATGTCCTAAAAAAAGAATAAGCTAAAATGCCTTCAATTAGAAAAAAACTAAAAACCAAAATTGATTTCTTGAGTTTCTAAAGTACTAACATATTCCTAACTTTAAATTTCACATTTCCAATTTCAGTCTATGATAAACCTTATTCGAAAATCCTTACTGATACTATTAATTTTACCGTTTGAAATGTTTGCCCAGTCAGATAAATTAACTGTCAGTGGCTACATAAAAGACAATAAAAATGGAGAAGGCTTGATTGGTGCATCCATTTTTGTGAAGGAATTAATGACAGGTACCACCACAAATACCTACGGTTTCTATTCTTTAACACTTCCTAAAGGCAATTACTCACTAATCATTAGCTCAGTTGGCTACCGCAAAGCGATTAAAGACATCAAATTAATTGACCAAAATGTTACTTTGAACGTTGAAGTACAGGAAGACGGGCAAGAATTAGCGGAAGTTGTTGTGAACGCTAAGCGTGAAGACGATAACGTTCAAGCGATAGAAATGTCTGTCAATAAAATAGACATGAAAACTATTAAGAAAATCCCTGCTTTATTGGGCGAGGTTGATTTAGTACGTGCTATTCAGCTATTACCGGGTGTTTCTACTGTTGGCGAAGGTGCAAGTGGTTTTAACGTGCGTGGAGGTGGAGTTGACCAAAACTTGATTCTTTTGGATGATGCCCCAGTGTATAATTCATCTCACCTTTTCGGTTTCTTTTCTATTTTTAATCCAGATGCTGTGAAGGATGTGAAGCTCATCAAAGGTGGAATTCCTGCTCAATATGGTGGACGTGGGGCATCAATTCTAGATGTAAAAATGAAAGAAGGAAATGCCAAAAAACTAGAAGTAAATGGTGGAATTGGTGTGATTTTTAGTCGCCTTTCTATTGAAGCTCCTATTGTAAAAGACAAAGCTTCGTTTATCGTAGCGGCTCGTCGTTCTTATATTGATGTTTTGGCAAAACCTTTTTTAACGGGTGATAATGCCGATTCAAAATTTAGTTTTTATGATTTAACAGCCAAAGTAAATTATAATATCAATCAAAATAATACTGTTTTCCTTTCAGGTTATTTCGGAAGAGATGTTTTTGGAAATGACTTTGGGTTCAATTGGGGAAACAGCACGCTTTCTGCTCGTTGGAATCATGTATTTAGCTCGAAATTATTCTTAAATTCTACAGTTTTTTACAGTAATTACGATTATTTGTTAGACTCTGATTTGGCTAATAAACGACCAAACAATGCTTTCAGATGGACTTCTAATGTTGAAAACCTAAGTTTCAAACCAGATTTTACTTATTATATCAATCCAGAAAACACTTTGACTTTTGGCGGACAAGTATTGAATTATGATTTTACGCCTGGTTCGGCTACGGCAAGTTCAAACGGAGATAAACGTACTTTTGGCTCTGCTCCTAAAAATGCAGTAGAGTATTCTGCTTATGTTGGAAATGAAATGAAGGTTTCTTCAAAATTATCCTTTCAATATGGTATCCGCTTTTCAAGATATGATTATACCAGTAAAGAAGATGTATATTATGAAAGAGTAAAAGTTGGTATTTCAGATGAATTTCCTTCTGGTTATGATATTAGTACCAAACCAAACGATCCGAATAAAGTATTACAAAGTTATCAAAACTTTGAGCCAAGATTTAGCATGAAGTTAGAAACTAGTGAAACGAGTTCTATCAAAGCCAGCTATAACCGTATGGCTCAGTATATTCACTTGCTTTCTAATACTGCTGCTTCAACGCCTTTGGACGTTTGGACTTCTAGCACGAATAATATCAAACCTCAGTTAATCGACCAAGTAGCTTTGGGATATTTCAAAAATTTAGGTGATAATGAATACGAAACTTCGGTAGAAGTATATTACAAGGATTTGAAAAACCAAATTGATTATTCTGACCGTGCCGATTTGTTCTTAAATCCAGAATTTGAAAAAGATTTGATGTTTGGTAAAGGTCGTGCTTACGGTTTAGAATTGTACGGAAAGAAAAATAAAGGCAAATTAACAGGTTGGGTAAGTTATACATTGGCTCGTACCGAACGCTTAGTTGAAGGATTGAACAACAGTAATTGGTATCCAAATCGTTATGACCGTATGCACACTTTAAACGTAGTGGCTCAATATGAGGTTAACAAGAAATGGAGTTTTGGCGGAAATTTCGCTTTTATTTCTGGTGTGCCTTACTCTTTAGGCAAAGGACAAGGTACTTACGAAGACTTAACTTATAGCATTACCGATAATGGTGTTAGAGGAAATGTAAGAGTACCTTCTTACCATCGTTTAGATATTTCAGCGACCAAAAAGAATAAAAAAGCATTGTTCGGAAAAGGTGAATCTGAATGGGTTTTCTCGGTATATAATTTGTACAATCGTAGAAATCCATTTTCAATTTATACAAGACCTAAAGAACAAACTGCAGGCGAAGCGGCACAGTCACCAACAAGTGTTGTTCAAAATGAAGCGGTACGTTTATCAATTATTGGCTCATTTATTCCATCTGTAACGTACAACTTTAAATTCTAACATCGAAACTTTAACAGTATCAATCATGAAATCAATTATTAAAACTATATTTTCCTTATTTCTTGGCATTTCACTGATGAGTTGTGAGGATGTCATTGACTTAAATGTTCCTGAAACTGAAAAGTATTTAGTAGTAGAAGGAACAATAACGGATGTAGCGGGTGAACAAGTTATTAAACTGAGTGAATCTCAAGCTTTATTGAGTAGCACAACGCCAAGAGCTATTACAAATGCTGTGGTTAAAGTAACTGATAATACGGGTAAGATTTATGAATTCAAAGACTTGAAGAATGAAGGTAAATACGTTTGGACTCCTTCAAGCTCTACTGAAATAATGGGTGTAATCGGCAAAACTTATACTTTAAGAATTGAAGCCGAAGGTGAAACTTTTCAAGCAGTTTCTGAATTGAAAAGAGTTCCTAAAATCGATTCTATCGTTTATAAATATGAAGATAGTCCTAACTTAAATCAATCAGGTGATGACAAACCGAAAGAAGGCTACGATGCTAATTTTTATGCCAAGGATTTTGTCGGAGTAGGGGATTGCTATAGAGTAAAAGTTTATAAAAATGGTAAATTGTTCAGTGGGGCAGAAAATATAGTTATTGCTTATGATGCATTACTAAACAAAAGTAGCGTTGGAGATGGATTGATGTTTATTTTACCGCTTCGTCGTGCTATTTCTCCAGAATTATATGCAGAAAATGATAAGTTGAAGGTTGAACTTAGCTCAATCACAGAAGCTCATTTTGATTTTTGGACTCAGTTACGTACAGAATTAAACAATTCAGGCTTGTTTGCAACACCTGCGGCTAGAATCCCATGTAATGTGAATAATACCAATCCAAATTCAAAAAAACAAGCAGCTGGCTGGTTTGGTACTTCTGCTGTTACTTCTTTGGAAGTCACAATTGATAAAAATAAAGCGGTGAAAGAATTTAATGATTAGATTTGTAGCTTAGTATGGCTTTCAGTCGTCGGCTTTCGGCTATTCAGTTTCGGTTTTTTACAATTACTGAAACCCGACGACTGATAGCCGATAGCAGACCAAAAAATAAAAATATGGAAACCAAGCAAAAAAATAATCCATTACATGGAGTAACCTTAGAAAATATCGTGAACCATTTGGTGGCTTATTACGGTTGGGAAAAATTAGGAGAATTAATCAATATTCGTTGTTTTAATTATGACCCAAACGTAAAATCAAGCTTGTCTTTTTTAAGAAAAACTCCTTGGGCAAGAACAAAAGTAGAATTGCTTTACATGAAAAGTTTAAGAGACATTGCCAAAGCTGAAAAACTTAAAGCGACTAAAAACAATGAGATTTAGGCATTAGCTTTTTTACTTCATAAATAGATTGATAAAAAAATCCCGAAAATGAACCATTCATTTTCGGGATTTTTTCGTCCTAAAGTCCTAAAGTCCTAAAGTCCTAAAGTCCTAAAGTCCTAAAGTCCTAAAGTCCTAAAGTCTAATTAATCAATTTAATCACATAAGTGTACGAATATTTTTTATCTAACATTCTGTACTGTTTGTGTGGCAATTCTCCCCAACTATTATCGCCACCAACACCACGCTGATTTAAGTCGATATGCAAAGTATTTTCATCACGAATCTTTATGTCCGTTGGGTGTTGTTGTTTTTTAGTATTGCCCGGGTCTAAATCTTCTGCTTTGAATGGCAATAAACTAAAACAAAAAGCTTGCGGAGCTTCTACTTGTAAGCCTTGACCTTGTTCGTTTACAACTTTCAACCAACGAGTATCGGTATGATAACCATGTTCTTGCGGACGAATGTAATTACTCATCAAAGTTTTAGGAGCTAATTCTTCGTAAACACCTAAAAAAGAAGCTGTTTTGCGGTCACTGTAATTTTCTAAAGGACCACGCCCATAATAACTTAATTGGTCGGTAGCTTTATTCAATTGTAATCTCATCCCAAAACGTGGAAGTTCTGGTAAATTACGATTGCCCATATCCATCGTAGCCGTTACTTTTACAGAACCATCTCCTTGAATTTGATAAACCGTTGTATATGGAACATTAATACCTGAAAGCTCATAATTAACCGTGATTTGCAAACTTCCATCAGCTTGTTGCTCGCCTACTTCTACGTTTTTCAAGGTTTTGTTTACGTGTGCGTTTCTCCAAATCCCTAAATTTACAGGCATATCATTGCCAAAATCGTTGTCTGTCCAAGCTCTCCAAAAATACGGTTCTGGAAACTGTTGGATGACAGATTTATTAGAACTTAAACCATATTTTGTCCATTGTCCTCTTCTAGTGTCAAATTCACCAGTGATTTCACCTGCCGTAAAACGAACTTTATTCTGTTCACGAGTGATTTGTACGCCAGCTTTTACTGGAGTTTTAGCAGCAATTTCAAAATACGATTGCTCACCTAAAACAAATTGTTCACGAGCCACTTCATGTCCAGCAGGTACTAAAGCACTTGCTACTTTGGTAAAGGCAAATACCGAAAGAGTATATTCAGCTTGATTATCAATAGCAGGAATTGGCAAGTGAATTTCTTTTTCTTGCTTAGGAGCAAGCGAAACGGCAAAATCTCCTTCTTTTTGAGCTATCCCATTTTTAGATAAAATCCATTTGAATTGATAAGTATCTAAATTGGTAAAATCAAAAATATTTTGAACAATAATATCGCCTTTAGCAAGGTCTTTTTTCTTGAATAAAATCGACTGATATACTTTTTTCACTTCAAATAAACCTGGATGTGGCGAGCGGTCGGCAGCTACAACACCATTGGCACAGAAGTTTTCATCGTTTTGTAAATAATATCCTCCAATATCGCCACCATAAGCGAAAAATGGTCTGCCGTCTGTGGTAGCTGTTTGCATTCCTTGGTCAACCCAATCCCAAATAAAACCACCTTGCATGTGTTTTGAACTGGCTATAATATCCCAATATTCTTGGAAGTTACCATTACTATTTCCCATTGCGTGCGAGTACTCACACATAATAAATGGTCGTGTTTTAGTAGCATCTTGTGCATAAGCTACCATAGTTGAAATCTCAGGGTACATCGGACAAACGATGTCTGTATTGGAATTTTCTCCTGCTTGTTCTGATTGTACAGGGCGAGTAGAATCCTTTTCTTTCAACCATTTATAGGTTTCATAAAAAACTGGACCATTACCACATTCGTTTCCTAAAGACCAAATAATCACTGAAGGATGGTTTTTATCACGTTCAAATAAACGAACTGTGCGGTCTTTATGAGCTTCTGCCCAAAGTGGTAAATAAGCTGGATGTTTCGATTGGTCAAATTTTCCTTGCCATTCTGCACCCATTCCGTGCGTTTCGATGTTGGCTTCATCAACTACATACAATCCGTACTCATCACAAAGTTTATACCAATAAGGGTCGTTTGGATAGTGGCTGTTTCTTACTGAATTAATGTTAAATTGTTTCATCAATTGAATATCTTTCAACATCAATTCACGGTTTGGTACGTGTCCTTCCACAGGGTCGTGTTCGTGGCGATTTACACCATGTACCAAAGTAGGTACGCCATTTACCATTAATTGAGCATTTTTGATTTCAATTTTTCTGAAACCTATTTTTGTACTCGTCACTCCTAAAATATTCCCTTTTGTATCTTTCAAAGTAAGAATACAATCGTATAAATTCGGAAATTCTGCACTCCATTTGGCTGGATTGGCGATTTTTCCGTCGATATTTACGGCTAAAGTATTAGGTTTTACAGCTACTTGTTTCGAGAAAATCGTTTTACCAGTTTTATCTTGAATTTCAGCTAAAACTGTTCCTGCTTGGATATTACTTTCACCAAATTTGCGAAGTGAAACTGAAGCACTGAACAAGCCGTCGATATAATTTTTATCTAAATCAGCTTTCAAGAAAAAGTCCCAAAGACTAGTTTTTGGCAAAGCATACATAAATACATCACGTTCGATTCCCGACAAACGCCAAAAATCTTGGTCTTCAAGATAACTTCCATCATGCCAACGATATACTTGTACCGCCAATAAATTATTTCCTTTTTGTAAGTAAGGCGTAATATCAAATTCCGCTGGCGATTTTGATACTTTCGTCATTCCTACTTCTTTTCCGTTTACATATACAACAGCATAACCTGTGATTGAACCGAAATGCAATAAAATCTCACGACCATCCCAAGTACTTGGCACGGTGAAATTTCTGCGGTAGCTTCCTACGGGATTGTCGCCACCAATAAATGGCGGATTTTTAGGATATGGATAAATAATGTTGGTATAAATCGGCGTTCCAAAACCTTTGCGTTCCCAGTTTGAAGGTACTTTTAAATCATTCCATTGACTGTCGTCTAAATTGGTGGCAAAGAAGTTTTTAGGACTTTTTTCGATAGAAGGTGCAAAATTGAATTTCCAAGTACCGTTTAAAGATTGATAAAAAGGCGATTTTGCATAATCATTTTCAAGTGCCGTTTGTTTGTTCTCATAAACTATAAAATCGGTATGGGCTGGCTCTTTGTGTATATCTACCACCGCTGGATTTTCCCATGAATTCTGACTTTGGGAGAAGCCAACCTGAGCGATTAATATGCTTAATAGCAATAGTTTTTTCATTGTTGTTAAGATTTTATTTTGTGTTTTGTGTAAGATTATAAGTTCAGTAAATCTACATTATACTTATTAGATGCAAGAGTAGCTTTATTTATACTCCCAAAAACCAAAAAAATATTACTATTTTACTATTCAAGTGTTTTGTGAATCTTGTAAATCAACATTGGCTTCATCAAACTAAGTACTTTTTATAGAAAGTAAACGACATTTTTATCCTCAAAAAAATAAATTTCATCTTCAAAATAAATCAATCTATCGGAAAGCATTTCTAAAAAACATGATTCAGTAGTTGTTTTGAATCAGTAAATAAACAAAAATTTTTTAGTATTGGTCTAGTACAAATAAGCAATGATGAAATAGTGGGCGAAACATTTAATGTGATAGCCGATTTCTGAATGCTGACGACCGATTACTAAAATCTAATCAAAACAATTCATTAAATTTAAACCTGCATCATTCGCATAGGCTGATGTTTTCTGAGAAATGGACTATAAACCAGTAATTACCAAAAAATACGAAGTTGAAAACCTAAAAAATCTTCAACTCAAAACTTTCTCTGGCGATATAGAGATAGTTGGTCATGATGAAAATTTCATTAAAGTAGAAATATTTGCTACGGTTCGCAGTTTGTTTACTTTTTTTATCATCAAAGACCCTTTATTGGAGTTCGATTTTGAGGCTCATGACTTATCAATGAACGTGGTTGACGATACGTTACATATTTATTCAAAACCCAATTATCTTAATATTTACAACTGGTTTAATTTCCAGAAAACCTCTTTCAGAATTTACTTGCCAGCGTCTATTAATTCCTCTTCAAAAACTTATGGGGGAAAAATAGCTTTAAAAAATCTTGAAGGCAATCATGCTTTTTCTACTTGGGGCGGAGATATTGCTACCGAAAACACCAAAGGAAATGTTGAAGGCAAAACAATGGGTGGAAATATCAATTTATCCAAATGCGAAGGCAGAATCAATGCCTCCACAATGGGCGGAAATATCTTTGTAGCTGCCAATAAAGCTGATATTAATATTGATACCAAAGGCGGAAATATGTATATCCAACACCATGAAGGCAATATTCATTGTTCAAGTTGGGGCGGAAACATTGAAGTCTTTAATGTGAATGGTTTTTTAGAATGTAATACCGCAGGCGGAAACATTTATTTGAAAAATGTTAATGGAAATATCGGAGCAAGTACCAAAGGCGGTAATATCAAAGCAGAAGTAAATGAAATCAATCAGTACGCATGGTTTGATACTGCTGGCGGAAATATTAAAATTGGTCTTCCACTCGAGCATCCTATGGATTTAGAAGCCTCTGCCAGTCGAGTTTATACGCCAATGTTTACTAATTTTTCGGGTTATCAAACCAAACAAAGTATCAGAGGAAAATTGAATGGTGGTGGCTCAAACGTAACGATTAAAACCTTAGCAGGCAAAATAGATATTACAAACAGTATTTTTAGTAATACTTATCAACCCAATAAGCACAATACTCCCAAAGAAGAGTTTCAGCCAAACGAGGAAAAAAAAAGTCCTAACTTTTCTGAAAGAAAAACCGCTGTAAACACTCAACCTTTTGAAAGAAAAGAACATGAATTTGTATTAAAACCTACTTATGATGTTCTTTTTAATGTGGTTTTTTGTTTGTTGGTCGCTTATGCTTTTACTTGTGTGATTTTTTTTACGATACAAATCAGCCATTTGCCGATTGATTTCTCCAACATTTACCCAAAAGTATTTTATCTGACTTTTTTAAGTGCTTTTGCCTCTGTTGCAGCAATTTATGTCTTTTTAAACTTTATCGAAATTAGAATTCCTATCGATTGGGTAAAGATTTTTCCTTTAATGGGTTGTTCTTTACTCTTTGGTAATCTGTTTCATTCGGTTTTTAGTTTTCAAAATGAAAAAGGTAGCCTTTGGGAAATGGATAATACGGTTGCAATTTATTTTTACTTTATTCTTCCTGTGTTGATTAGTTGGGCTTATCTTATTTACTGGCTCAAAACAAGAAGTATTACTCGCAAGATTTCAGAACAGGAGTATCAATTATTGAATTTAGAAAAACTAAAATCTAAAGCTCAATTAGATGCTTTGGAAGCCCGAATTAATCCACATTTTTTGTATAATTCTTTGAATAGTATTGCAGGATTGATTCACGACAAACCTGATAAAGCCGAAGAAATGACAATTCAATTATCAAAATTGTTTCGCTACACAACAGGACGCACCGAAGAGAATTTTCATACTTTGGCAGATGAATTAGAAATCATTAAAGCTTATTTAACCATTGAAGAAGTACGTTTTGGGCATCGTCTAACATACTCAATTGACTGTGAAGAAAGTATTTTGGAAGAAAAAATCCCCCGATTTTTGTTACAACCTTTGGTAGAAAACGCTATCAAACATGGTATTTCAAAAATTGCCAGTGCAGGCGTTATTACCGTAAAAATCAGCGAAGCAGAAAACAATATTTTAATAAAAATCCACGACAACGGCCCAGATTTTGGCGAATCCTTCGGCGGAGGCTTTGGTTTAAGAAGTATTAAAGAAAAACTAAAAATTGTTTACGGTGATAAAGCAACGATTGATATTAAAAATCAGCCAGAGAAGGTAGTAATGATTTATTTGCCTTTGTAGCTTTGAGTTATGAGCCTTGAGCTTTGAGATATAAATTAATAAAAATTGAAATCAGAAATCTGAAACCTGACATCCGAAATCCGACATCCAAAAATCATGCAATACAAAACCATACTCATAGACGACGAACCGATTTCAATTAGTCGAATGCGAAGACTTTTGAAAGATTATGATGATACTTTCGACATCATTGGCGAGGCTTTGAACGGACAAGAGGGCTTGGAAATTATTGAAGAGTTAAAGCCTGATTTAATTTTCTTAGACATCGAAATGCCCATCCTTTCGGGTTTTGAGATGTTGGCAAAGCTTACTTATATGCCGATTGTGGTATTTGTTACTGCCTTCGACCAATTTGCCATGAAGGCTTTTGAAGAAAATTCTATAGATTATTTATTGAAGCCTATCGAAAAATCAAGGTTAGATAGAACGGTGCAAAAACTGTTGAAATTTACAGAAAACCAATCTTTAAAACTTTCTTCTGAGAGTATTCAAACGATTTCGGAATTACTAAAACCTAAAAAAGAAATTCATTCTATTTCTGTAAAGAATGGTGATAAAATTTTAATCATTGCTTTCCACGAAATCGCCTTTTTTCAGGCTGATGATAAGTATGTATTTTTGAATACCGTCGATGGCAAACAACATATTACCAATTATACCATTGCCAACCTTAGCGAAAAACTACCAGACAGCTTTATCAGAATCAGTCGTTCGTGTATTGTAAATGCTACCAGAATTAAAGAATTAGAAAGACATTTCAACGGCAAATATTTAGTGGTAATGCAAGACCAAAAACGAAGTAAATTAGAAACAGGCGTTTCATTCCACGATAATTTAAAGCGATTGATGGAGATTTAGGGATTTTGGATTTTGGTTATCGGATTTCAGATTTATTTTTTCCGCCTTCTTTGGAGTTTTCTCCAAAGAAACGAGCGTAAGCAACTCTCCAAATATGAAGTGAGAATGAAAATATTAAGTTGGTGTGTTGCTTACGCACATCTTGTTGGAAATAATTCCAACAAGGGCTTAAACGAATTGCTTCCCACGCTTTACGAAGTCTAAGACTTCGTAATAACAATAAAAATCAGTCTGAGACTGATTTTTATTTGAGCTTCCAAGTTTTTAAACTTGGAAGAGCTTGGGCCTCATACTTAGATAGACGATACTATATTTCTTCAACAATGGATTAATTGTTGTCTTTCCAATCAGCTAATCACGTAGATATCCTATATTTACTGAACAATATTTGATACATGAATCCAACCATGTATCCATTTTGTATCTAAACCCTCTCTACTTAAATATTGCACCTTCACCCAACTTCCAACTCTTTTAGTTACTGTTATTTCTGAATTCTTCAGTAATCTTATCATTACCTCTGATTCATTATTAGGAGCTGATCTTAAATTACAATTTCGAACAACATTTGTTAATTCATATAAATCACCAACATTGGAGTATGATCTAGGATTACTCTGATTTGAAGTTATATCATTACCTAAAGTTGGTGAAGAATATTGATCCAATGCAAATGGGTTTATATCTAAGCCAGTTGTTGAGTTTTTATTGCTTTTTATATTAGTTGTTGTTTTGTTTTCTTTTCCCCATCGAACACCGCAGTGTGGACAGGAATCGCCTACTTTTGCACTCGACGATACAGTTTTACCACATTTTCCACAATTTGCAGTAGTAGTTGTTGAATAGGTTTGAGAATAAATAGATTCTATTTCAATAACATTTGCGATTAAAATAACTATTATTATTTTAATCACAAACTGGATATTTATAGTTGTATGTTTGTAATTTTTCATGATTTATATAACTCTATCTAAATAATTTAAAGTTCATTTCAAATTTATCCTTTATTCTTTTAAACATCTAATTTATGTAAAGTTTAAATCTCTCACAAAATTATTCATAATGAGAGTCATATTCTACTTTATCAAACTTCCAAATAAATTTCTAAAGTAACCAACAATTTTAATTTTTATTCCTAACAGAACTAATAATTGAACCATTAATATGGATATCTTAGTAAGAATCATGGATAAATCAATTCAAAAAAGAGTCCTTGGTATTGAGTAACAGGTATTAATCTTACAGAATGCCCAGTAGCTACTAAATCCTTAATCACACTTTGGTCAGGATGCTTATCTGTATTGGGAATACCATAATTGATAAAATTGTAAGCCCTTAAAGGTATGTTAGAATGTAATAAACTATCACTACTTTTTTCAGAACCATGATGAGGAATTTGAAAAAGCCAAAAGTCGTTCCAATAATATTTATAGTGCTCTCTAAAAGGGGTTACTTGAACTGGCTTTAATAGAAAAGTATCTGAAGTTAAGAGTACATTTGGAAAAGTTTTATTACTCCAATGAGAATAATGATAGTAATTAAACCAAGGTATATTAACTCTATTTTGAGGAGTCATAAACTTTTGAATTTGTGTTGTTCTACTCTGCTGATTTTTAGATAAACCACTTATAAGATTTTTATGTAATAAACAAAGAGAGGTTGTATTGGAATCTTTTATATCTAAATATTGTGGTTCTTTTTCTTCTAAAGGCTCTTTTTTTATTTTGTCTGCTTGACTACTTATTTCTTTCTGTGCATCAACAAAAATTTGTTGTAACCCAGAACCTTTAAATGAGTTTATTCCTTTAATAATTTCAATAATTTTATCCAATTTGTGTTCTGCTGATAAATCTGATAGTTGTAACGCATATTTAGCAAAAAATAACTTTTCAATTTTATCAAAAAAATCTTTATCCTCTTCACCAATATTTCTTTTATAAAATAGAAATTCCATTAATGCCAACCCTATTGAGGTCTTTAATGTACCTTTGTTTCTATGATTGACTTTATATACTTTTGCTTCATTAGGTTTAAAGCGTGTTTTTTCTATATCCTTATCCTCAAGCTCAGATTTAACTCCTTCTTCAAAAACAATTGTAAAACTTTCATTCTCACTGAAATCATAAGTATCCTGATTACTATTTTCTATTTGAGGAATTGGGCTACCTAAATCTTCACCATCAATTAAATATATTTCAGAATTATCATCTAAATTATTCTTCAAAGTACCGAATGGATCAAGAATAAATTTAATTATAAACTCTTTATTTGAATTATTGCCTTTTGACTGACTAAGAAATCTAAGCACTAAAAATAAACGCTCTTGAAACGTTATAAAAGGCATTATGAGAGTTTTTACTTTTATATTTCCATCCAATAATTTTTCAATATGACTCACATGGTCTTTATCAAAATGTGATATAATTAATAAATCAAGTGTCTTTGTACTACTAATATTAGTCTCAGTTCTGTATAAATCAATTTCTGTTTGAATAGCTTTATCAACAGACTTAGTTCCGCAGTCGAATACCATACTAAATTTAACTTTAGTGCCAATTTTAAGTATTCCACTATAAAATAATCCTTGCCCAACAGGATGAATCGTAAACTTTTGAGAAAATGTCATCGTTAATGCTATTTAATTGTCTAAAACTATAATTTCATTTACCATTTTAATGATGGTAGAAATATTTACTATTATGAAGTAGCAACCTACCATTTTTCCACAAAATCCCCAAACCATTAGCTAACAATTTCCCAGAAACTTATTATACGGTATTTTGTCTTATGATAAGGGGTAGCGGTAACCCTTGCGGTTACCGTTTGGTGAAAGTACAGATACAAAAAACGGTAACCGTAAAGGTTTACCGCTACACGTAATTTCTTAGTTGTAAACCTATATTTCTTAAATGTAATTGTCTGATTATCAACTGTAATTAGCCTTTTCTCAAATGTAGTTGACTGTTTCTCAACTGTAATTAGTCTTTTCTCAACTGTAGTTAGCTGTTTCTCAATTGTAATTAGCCTTTTCTCAACTGTAGTTGGCTGTTTCTCAATTGTAATTAGCCTTTTCTCAACTGTAGTTGGCTGTTTCTCAATTGTAATTACCTGTTTCTTAACTGTAAGTAGTCATTTCTCAACTGTAATTATCTGTTTCTTAATTGTAAGTAATCATTTCTCAACTGTAATTACCTGTTTCTTAACTGTAAGTAGTCGTTTCTCAACTGTAATTACCTGTTTCTTAACTGTAAGTAGTCGTTTCTCAACTGTAATTACCTGTTTCTTAACTGTAAATAGTCATTTCTCAACTGTAATTACCTGTTTCTTAACTGTAAATAGTCATTTTTCAATTGTAATTACCAATTTCTTAATTGTAAATGGTCATTTTTTGAGGGGTAGGTTTGACAATTTTTCAAAAGTTGTCAAACCTTAAAAGTTTATCCTAAAAACAAAAATCCCCTTCACATCGCTGTAAAGGGGATTTTTATGATTTTGAATTACTCTGCAATATTGCTCGTGGAGACACGAGCAGTGGCAATAGCATAAAGCTTACAGCCTACTGCCTAAAGCATACAGCCAAAACTAAACATTGATATCACCAACCATATCTTCTGGTTTCACCCAAGCATCGAATTCCTCCGCTGTTAAGTAACCTAAAGCAATAGCCGTTTCTTTTAACGTTGAGCCATTTTTATGAGCAGTCTGTGCAATCTCAGCCGATTTATAGTAACCAATCTTTGTATTCAATGCTGTTACCAACATCAATGAATTGTTTACGTGTTTCTTGATGTTTTCGTGTAATGGCTGAATACCTTCTGCACATTTATCATTAAACGCCACACAAACATCACCAATCAAACGAGCTGAATGTAAGAAGTTGTAAATCATTACAGGTTTAAACACGTTTAATTCAAAGTGTCCCATCGAACCACCGATACCAACGGCTACATCGTTACCCATTACTTGTGCCGCTACCATTGTCATGGCTTCGCATTGTGTAGGGTTTACTTTTCCTGGCATAATTGACGAACCCGGCTCGTTATCTGGAATATAAATTTCGCCAATTCCCGAACGTGGACCAGAAGAAAGCATACGCACATCGTTACCGATTTTCATTAAGCTAACCGCTACTGTTTTCAAAGCTCCGTGTGCTTCTACGATAGCATCATGTGCCGCTAATGCTTCAAATTTATTTTCTGCAGTTACAAAAGGTAAGCCTGTTAAAGCAGCAATGTGTTTTGCTACGTTTTCAGAATACCCTTTTGGCGTGTTGATACCTGTTCCTACTGCTGTACCACCCAAAGCTAATTCAGAAAGGTGAGCTAAAGTATTGTTGATAGCACGCAAACCGTGGTCAAGTTGAGAAACATAACCAGAGAATTCTTGTCCTAAAGTTAAAGGCGTAGCATCCATAAAGTGAGTACGACCAATCTTTACGACATTCTTAAATTCTTTTGCTTTTGCGTCTAAAGTATTACGTAATTTGGTAATGCCCGGAATCGTTACTTCAACCAAGATTTTGTATGCCGCAATGTGCATGGCAGTTGGGAAAGTATCGTTAGACGACTGCGATTTGTTTACATCATCGTTCGGGTGAACGTATTTTGTTTCATCTAACAAGTTTCCACCGTTAATTACGTGAGCTCTATAAGCAACTACTTCATTACAGTTCATGTTTGATTGCGTTCCCGAACCAGTTTGCCAAACTACCAATGGAAATTGGTCGTCTAACTTTCCTTCCAAGATTTCATCACATACTTGTCCGATAAGGTTTTTCTTATCTTCTGCCAAAACACCAGCCTCAAAATTGGTGATAGCTGCCGCTTTTTTCAAATAGGCAAACGCACGGATAATTTCTTTTGGCATCTTGTTGATGTCTTGAGCAATCGGAAAGTTCATAATTGAACGTTGCGTTTGAGCTCCCCAGTAAACATTGGCAGGCACTTGTACCTTGCCCATCGTGTCTTTTTCTATTCTGTATTCCATTTCTACCTTTTGAAAATATGAAAATGAGTAAATAAACTTGCTTAGACTTTACAAGTTTATTCGCCGTTTAAACTTGACTGCAAAGGTAGAAATGAAAAGGAAACGTAGGATGTTTTTTTGATTTTTTTGTGGTAAAATGATGAAGGTCAGTTTTTGGGATGTTGGCTTTCGGCTTTCGGTCGTCGGATGTCGGCAATCGGTTTTCGGATTTCAGCTTTCGGTCATCAGGTTTTAGGTTTTAAGTTTTTTCTTTACTGATGACCGAAAGCAGACAACAAAAATCCGATGTCTGAAATCCGATAGCTGAAATCCGAAAATCCCAAAACCCTACATCACTTTCGCATCAAATGTTCCAGTCAGGATTTTACCATTTCTTTTTACTTGTAGCCAAATTCTATATTTTCCTGCTTGTGGGAAGACGTAAGGAAAGTTTACTGTGTTATGATGTTCAGCTTTGTCGTTTGTATGTAACATATTTGGCATCAAGAAATTATCTCTTTCAGCTTCTGTCATCGTGCTTAGTTTTGTCATGACTTTATCTACGCTATCTTTAAAAGCAGTTGTAGGTAAAATAAAAGGCTTTGTTGATGTTTCATTAAGTCTTTTTTGCATGACTGAAACAGAAGTACTTGAAACTGTTCCTGTTGGATGCAAATGTATATAAACCGAACCATCATCTTTTACAATAGCGGCATGTCCCATCATTCCTAAATAAGGCTCAAGTTTGGCTTTTGTTCCATCTGGACTGACGATACTAAACTTTAAATCATATACTTTTCCCATCATTAAAGGTTTATTCGGGTCTTCTTCCCAAACAATACTTGAACCATCTTGTAATTTGGTCTTCACGCCGGGCGTACCACAAATTGTAATCAAATCACTTTTGATACTTGCTTCTTTGGTATTTAATGGATTGGTAATAGCGTAGGCATCATAAGGGTCTTTTAAAGTACTTGAATTGCTACCATTACTAATTTGTTTGTTGATTTCAACAGTATCGGCAATGGTATATTGTGCGCCTTGATAACGCATGACATCAGCATATAATAAATACTTGCCCGCAGGTAAATCAGGTAATTGAGCCTCAAAATTTAAAGTATCTTTTCTGGAAGGATGTAAATGTGCAAAAACATCCATCGTACCTTGACGAATTAAAAATAAGTGCATTAATTTTCCATGATCAGGAATGGCATAGCTTAGCCAACGTCTTTGTACAGAATTGCTATCAATTTCTAATTTTAAAACTGAAACACCATTTTCTTCTATCACTTTTGTGTTGGCAGTGTAAGGTTTATAGAGATTTCTTTGATAGTCATCCGTCAGACCATTCCACCAATTATTACCTACAAAAAGTAAAACACCACAAAAACTTGCTCCAATTACAGAACCTTTGATTCTCTTTTTCATGGTAGTTCCACTCACTGGTTCACCAACAGCTTGTAAACTATCACTTGTACTTGCACCAATAATGGTTGTTAACAAACCAACTAACAATAAACCTAAACCTGCTAAAATCCAACCTAAGGAAGGAGACATCGCTCGTTTGGCAGTAGCAATGGCAACTAAAGGAACTATCAAACTCCCTTTACCACGACTACCGATTATTTCTACTTGTACACTGGCAGCACCAGAATTCATCAACCAGATTTGTCCTTCGTAACGTCCAGCTTGGTTTGCTACAGGAAAAGCTTCATCTGAACGTGGAGAACCTTCATCACCAAACCAATAATAAATAGGTTTGATATTTACTTTCTGAATATCGTTAGCATCTGCAATCACTGTTACTTTTGCTGTTCCAGGAATAACATCTGGCGGTTGAACATATACTTGCAAAGCATATTTACCAGCATTTCCTTCAAAAACAACACCCGAACTACCAATATGAGCTTGAATTGGATAAGTAAAACAAAGGCTTAAGAGTATTAATAAACTGTTTAACAATATATTTTTCATAGTATAATTTTCTTTTAAGGCTTGTAAAGAATTAAAAAGTTCCTAACCTAAAGCTCATCTCTATCGCTGAACCTTCTGCATCCATTTCCCCCAAAGCAAACCAACTCTTGCCGATAAAATACCAAGTAATAATGCGATTCCACCACCTTTTGCCCAAGCTTCTATTCCTTCTGTAACATCCCAAGGAGCAAATTTGTAACGATATTCCCAATCTGCACCACTGCTATACGACCATGCGTCTGACTGGAAGAACCAGTTACGTGCATAAGGTGATTCAAGCAAGAAATTTCCTGCTGGATATTGGATAATCAAGAAAGTAGCTAAAAAGCCGAAACCCATCAATACAGCCAAAACCCAATCATTTTTTGCTCCGAATTTTGCAAACAATATATCAATCACCATTGCGGGAAAAACTAACAATAGAGGAAACGCTGTTGTCTGATAAAAAGTAACAGGATTAGCAATAGGGCCTAACAAAGGTTCAGCAGGGAACATTCTAAGCGTTGCATTGATGGCTATGTAATAAATCATGTAAATTAAAGCGGAATAAGTAGCGCCCCATTTACTGCCAGATGCTCTTGAAAAAGGAATAATTAATAAAGGAAACAATGCCGAACCTATTTGGTAAAATAATGCACCGTGCATATTCCATCTTCCCAGAAATTCAAACATAAAAGTATAAGCAGTTGCCAATACCATGCCTGCGGTAAAGATAAAAATCCAACGTAAACGGATGTTTCTTGCTTCGTTTTGTTCCTTAGTTAAACTCGCTATTTTTTCTTTTCTATTTAAAATGGCTAAAACCATAATCATAGCTCCAATCTGAATTGAAATTAATCCTAAAAGCAAAACAGTATGTGGAGGCGAAAAAATTTGAACATCTAAACCATAAGTATTATGCCACCAATCATCAAAAGGAGCAGAAGTTCCTGCGGCAAAACCTCCCCAAATACAAAACATTCCACCTAATGAGCTATAGAAAATCCCCCAGAAATTTACCATTTTACCTTTTTCTGTAGCATTTCCCCAAAAAGAAGTTTTTAATACTTGAAATCCTGAAATGATTCCTGCAAAAGCTGCACCAATATAAATTAAGTTATGTGGTGCAGAGAAAAGTCCATCTCTGCCAATTGTCATGTGCCAAGCAATATCCCATAGAATACCACTGATGACTAAACATGAACAAATAGCAACAACATAAACATAAATTGGAATGCCTAAAAGAAGACTAGCGAAACTTGTTTTACTTTGATGTGTGTGTAATGGATGACTTAATGTGCTTGTTGATTCCATTTTGTTAAATAATTTTAGAAGAGGATTTATTAAATTCTGTAATTAAAATTAAGGAATAAAATCAAGATAATCAGCCTATAAAGATTTTACTTTGAAAGCATAGATGCTAAAAACTATTCAAGGGTTGCAAGAACTTATCTCACACAAATTGTATTCCTCCAGAAGTCTTGATAGTTTTGTTCTTTAATTAAAACAACAAAACATGGCAACTTGGTATTTAGGTAAAATACGTTACCAACGTGAAGACGAAGCGGGTTCTTTAAAAACAATTAATGAAGCATACTTAGTGGATGCCGTTTCTTATACAGAAGCAGAAGCAAGAATGTTTGAAGTAGTAGCAAGTAATACACCTGATTTTCAGTTGATTAATTTAGCTAAAATGAAGCTCAGCGAAGTTTTCTTTGAAGAAAACGGCTCGGAGGTTTGGTATAAAGCTAAGGTACAATACATTACTTTCGATGAAAAAACACAGAAAGAAAAGAAAGTACCACACATGATGTTGATTAATGCTGATAACCCTAAAGATGTGTATGAAGCTCTAGTGAAAAACTTAGGCAATCTGAACGATTATCTGATTACTGACATAAATCTCACAACCATTTTGGAAGTATGTCCTTACGTTCCTGAAAATGAATTGTTGAAAAAAGGGAATTTTAGACCAGTAGCGGAGGTTTTGGCTGAACAAGAAACAAAATTATCAGAACAAGCGAATCAATAAATTGAATCAGTAATGAATAACGAAGAAATTGTCGCCTTACTTGAACTCTCGGTAAAGCTGCTTGAATTACACGACGAAAACGAATTCAAAATCAAAAACCTTGGTTTTGCTGTTCGTGCTTTGGATAAAACTACCGAAGATTTATTGAATATGTCGGTAGCTCAGTTAGCTACTTTGCCAAGTGTTGGGAAAAGTATTGCTGGAAAAATTGATGAAATCCGACAAACGGGAACGACACAAGAATTAACAGAATTACTTGCTCGCACGCCCGAAGGTGTATTGGATATGCTCAATATCAAAGGCATTGGTCCCAAGAAAGTACGCACAATTTGGCAAGAACTCAACATTACTGATACTCGTGAATTGCTTTTAGCTTGTGAAAATGGCGAAGTAGCAAAATTGAAAGGTTTTGGAGATAAAATTCAAAATACTATTAAAGAGTCTATTTTGTACGCACAGTCGAATACAGGAAAACTTCGTATGGAGAAAGGAGAGGAGTTGGCACAAGTATTATTCGATGAGCTAGAAAAGCATTTTGAACAAGTATCTATCGTTGGCGATGTCAGACGTAAAAATGAAATAGTAGAAACCATTCAATTAGTCGTAGGGCATGATAAACCTTGGGAAGTTCAAAAGCTTATCAATTCATTACCTACTTTACAACAAGATGAAAAGGTTTCTTCTCCTTTTGCATGGAGAGGACATTTTGAAGGAAAAGCCATTGATATTGAAGTACTTATTTGCTCGCCTGCTCAGTTTGTCAACCAAGTATTTATTTACTCAGCTTCTCCAAAGCATTTGGCAAGCCAGAACATTTTAAAGACTGTTCAGAAACAAGTTTTTGATTCGGAAGAAGCCATTTATGCAAGCGTAAATATTCCTTATATCATTCCAGAAATGAGAGAAGGTAATTTTGAATTTGATTGGGTACAAAAACATCAAAATGATGAATTAATTACTTGGGATGGACTCAAAGGTATTTTGCATAATCACTCTACTTATTCAGATGGTAAACATTCTTTAAAAGAAATGGCTGATTATTGCCGAGAATTAGGTTTTGAATATTTGGGAATTGCTGATCATTCAAAAACTGCTTCTTATGCCAAAGGACTTTCGGAAGAAAGAGTCTATGAGCAACACGCAGAAATTGATAAATTAAATCAAGCTTATGCTTTGATGACTGACAGACCTTTTAAAATACTAAAAGGCATAGAATCTGATATTTTGGGCGATGGTTCTCTTGATTATCCAGATGATGTACTAAAAAGCTTTGATTATATCGTTGCTTCAATTCATCAAAATCTGAAAATGACAGAAGAAAAAGCCATGTCAAGAATTATTGGAGCGATTGAAAATCCTTATACAACAATACTCGGACATCCAACTGGAAGATTATTATTATCAAGAGCAGGTTATCCAGTTGATTATAAAAAGATGATAGATGCTTGCGCTGCTAATAATGTAATTATTGAAATCAATGCCAGTCCTTATCGTTTAGATTTAGATTGGCGATGGATACAATACGCTTTAGAAAAAGGCGTAAAACTCTCTATCAATCCAGATGCACACGAAAAAGATGGATATTTTGATATGCACTATGGTGTTGCAGTGGCTCGTAAAGGAGGTTTAACCAAAGAAATGACATTCAATGCTTTGAATCTGCAAGAAATTGAAACATATTTAAAGAAGTAAATCCTTAAGATAATTGATAAAAACACAAATGGCATGACCTTAGGTTGTGCCATTTGTGTTTATGCAGTCAAAACTTTACATTTTTGGAGAGATTTTATTTTCAATAACCCTAGTCTATTTTTCTTCGTTTAATCCTTTATAATTGACTATCCTTTTAAGGTTATTTTCAAAGCATTGTTGTACTACAATACTTCATTGTTACTCTACCCGAAGGTTTTTGTAAATATTTGATTATGAGACACTTGAATATTTGTCCATTTGGTGAATATATTAATACATTCAGTCCAGAGTTGCATAAAGGTTTTGGTAGGATTCTTT
>NZ_JAYGIL010000050.1:0-23420 GCF_034931025.1 Arcicella gelida
CAAAACCCATTCAAAACTGGGGAATTATTATCAACCAATTTTACCTTATTTTTGACCAAAGAATCAAAAACAAATAATCAATACAAAAAACAACTTACACAAAATTAGGGATAGTGTCTTCTGATGGAATTTTTCTACCCTAATAAATAATTTTTCAAGGGTGAAAATCTTTTTTTCTACCTTATTAAATAATTTTTCAAGGGTGAAAATCTTTTTTTCTACCTTATTAAATAGTTTTTCAAGGGTGAAAATCTTTTTTTCTACCTTATTAAATAGTTTTTCAAAGGTGAAAATCTTTTTTTCTACCCTACTAAATAATTTTTCAAGGGTGAAAATCTTTTTTTCTACCTTACTAAATAGTTTTTCAAGGGTGAAAATGTTTGTTTCTACCATACTAAATAATTTTTCTTGTCAGAAAAGAAGCATTTCTAGTTTACAAAAAGCCATTGCTGACAAGAAAAATAGCTAAAAAAGGCGTTAAAAGACTGTTTTTGTGTTTGTTTATTTTCTAGCAATCGCTTTTAAACACCATAATTGCAGATGAATAATTAACCAAAGTAAGCGACAGAAAAGGCTTGAAATATTAAAGAACCTCATTAAATTGAAGCGAATAATACTTTTAAACAATTGAATCATCATGAAAATTAATCATCGTTTTTTAGCACTTTCTTTGTTGTTTAGTACTTTGATAAACAATTACTTACATGCACAAAGTTGGGAGGTAATTTATCCTGAAAACAATTGTACCAATCGACACGAAAATTCGTTAACAGCCATTGGCGATAAAATAGTTTTATTTGGTGGTCGTGGTATAAAATCAACCGATGTATTTGATACCAAGACCCAAACTTGGACGAAATTTGCTGACACTCCTCTTGAAATATCCCATTTACAAGCTGTTACGTATCAAAACGAAGTATATGTGGTTGGAGCAATGACGGGTAATTATCCACATGAAATGCCTATTCCTAATATTTATATTTTTAATCTTCAAAAAGGAGAATGGAGAAAAGGTCCTGAAATTCCAAAAGATAGATTAAGAGGCTCTGCGGGTTGTGTAGTCTATAAAAATAAAATTTATTTAGTTTGTGGTATTCAAGATGGTCATTGGGACGGTCATGTTGCATGGTTAGATGAATATGATCCACATAAAAATACTTGGCGTAAGCTTGCAGACGCTCCTCATCTTCGTGACCACGTGAGTGCAGCCGTTGTTAAAGGAAAATTATATTTGGCTGGAGGCAGACGTTCAACAGCAAAGATTAACCAAGTATTAAACCTGACAGAAGCTACTGTAGATGTGTATGATTTTAAAGAGAATACTTGGGAAACACTGCCCGAAAACTTAAACATTCCTACACAAAGAGCTGGTTGTTCAGCAGTAGCACTAGGGAATAAGGTTTTAATCATTGGCGGAGAAAGTCCAGTACAAGTACCAGCCCATAGCGAAGTAGAAGCTTATGATGTTGATAAAAAAGTATGGTTGAAATACCCAAGTTTAAATCAAGGTCGTCATGGAACAGGTGCTGTTGTGGTAAAAGGGAAGGTTTATACCATTGCTGGTTCAGGAAATAGAGGTGGTGGACCAGAGCTAAATGCGATAGAAGTGTTGAAATAAAATAATAATACCTGCTGAAAACTGAAGAATAGCTGTTTTAAGCAGGTTAATAAGTGAAAATAAACAGTAACAACAATCAAAAATAATTAAAGAGTAAACCTATTTTTTGTAATGGAAAAGATTACCGATTTGTTTCTAAGAGTATATCCTATTGAAGGTGTTTCTAGTAAAAAAAGAGTGTTGTTGCATGTTGTATTTTGGGTATTTCTCTATTTGTCTTTTTGGGTAATTTTTGTTTTACCTACAGCTAGTTTAGGTTACAAATTCACATCAGTAACTTATGTTTCTACACTTAACATGATTATGTTTTATGCAATCATCTACTTAATCTTACCAAGTTGGGAATCTAATGGAATTAAAAAATATGTCATAACATTTTTGGGTACAGTTACTATTCTTTTAATAATGGCTGTACTTTCATATTTAAGGGTTAAGATAGTTGTTGAAAATAAGTGGTTAATTTATCAGTTATCTAGTGATAAATATTGGAGAAATTATTACAATGAAGGAGTATGGTATTTTTTTAAAACTAGAGATATGATTGGTTATACCTTAGAAATCCTTCTCACCGCTTTACCAGCCTTTTTTATTAAACTTACTCGTTCATTGGCTAAAAGTGTTTCTGAAAAGAAGCAAATAGAAATTGATTATTTAAGAGCCCAAATTAATCCTCATTTCTTAACAAATACACTTAATAATATTTATAGTCTTACTATTACAGAAGATAAACGTAATGGTGATGCAATATTATCGTTATCAAGTTTGTTAGATTATGTACTTTATGAATCTAATCAACAAACAATAAGCTTGGAAAGAGAAGTAAATTTCTTAACGAATTTTATAGCATTAGAGAAAATTAGAAATACCAAAAGACTGGAAGTAAGTTTTGATATAGAAGGAGAAATTAATGGGAATATTCCGCCGATGATACTCATTACTTTTGTTGAAAATGCTTTTAAACACAGTATTGGAGATTTGAAATCAAAATGTTTCATTAAAATACAATTAAAAGTTATTGATAAGTATTTATTGTTCAAAGTGGAAAATAGTAAATCGAACATTATATCAATAAATAGAAAGAATACCTTTGGAGGCATAGGCTTAAATAATGTAAAAAAACGTTTATCAACACTTTACCCAAATACTCACACGCTTGAAATTAATGATGAAAAAGACTGTTATTCGATTGCTTTAAAGTTAGGTTTATCATAGAAACATAAAGTAACATCTCAAAGCTCTCTTTTTTGATTTCATCCCCTTCACGCTTTCTTCAAGCCTAATTTCCAATTTTTAGTATATTTGTGGATATTGTAAATTGTAAAAAATACCAACAGACAATTCTTTATCAGATTCCTTACATCAATGAATATCAAAAAAGACATAGTAATGAGGCTCCGCTTCGTGTTTTTGCTAATCCTTTGCTTTGCTGGAGGTATCATTTGGCGTATTGTTCAATTGCAAAATATCGAAGGTGAAAAATGGCGTAAAGCATCTAGTCTCAGATATGTTAGTGAAAGAACAATTGAAGCTGTTCGTGGAAATATTTATGCAGACGATGGCAGTTTGTTGGCTACTTCTTTGCCTAAATATCGTTTAGGATTTGATCCGCTCGTTTCTTTATCTGATAAAAACAAAGCCATTTTTGAAGATGGAATCGAAGAACTCTGTAAAAAACTCTCTAATTTTTATGGCGATAAAGATTGGAAAGATTATTACTCCATGATTAGTTTGGCTCGTCATGAAAAAGACCGCTACATGCTTTTAAACAATTCATTGATTGATTTTCAAGATGTAAAAATGATGAAGAAATGGCCTATTTTCAAAGAAGGAAAGTACAAAGGTGGAGTAGTTTTTGAAAAAGTAAATGTGCGTTATAATCCTTTTGGGAAAATGGGTTTTCGTACCATTGGTTATAAAAAAGACAAAGAAAAAGTAGGAATTGAAAACAGTTTTGATGCTCAATTAGCAGGAGTACCCGGTAAAGGTATTTTTGAGAAAATCGGACAAGGAAGTTTTCGCCCAATAGATGGCGGAGAAGAAGCTATTCCTATTCCCGGCTTAGATATTCACACAACCATTAATGTCAATATTCAAGACGTTGCAGAAAGTTCTTTATTAAGAGCTTTGAAAAGGTCGGGTGCAGATAAAGGTTGCGTAGTTGTGATGGAAGTAGCCACTGGGGAAATTAAGGCAATGACCAATCTTACCAGAATGCGTGATACTTCTAATTATGCCGAAACTTATAATCATGCAGTTTTAGGTTTGACAGACCCAGGTTCTGTATTCAAATTAGCCTCGATGGTTGCTCTGATGGAAGAATGGAATTTATCAAATACCGAAATGGTAAATACAGAGAATGGAGAAATGAAGATTGGAGATAAAATATTGAAAGATGCCAAAATAGGAGGCTATGGAAATATTACAGCCCAATCTGTTTTTGAACACTCTTCAAATGTTGGTACTGCCAAATTGATGTTAAAGTATTTTGGGAAAGGAAATGAAAAGAAGTATTACAAAAAATTACATGATTTTCATTTAGACCAACGCTTGAATTTCCAATTAAGACCTGATGCTGTTCCAAGAATTAGTCCACCTAAAAAAGGAGACATTACAGGTTTACCTTGGAATTCTATCGGTTATGGAATGTCGTTGACTCCCCTGCAAATGTTAACCTTTTATAATGCCATTGCCAATGATGGCAAATGGATTCAGCCCATTATCGTAAAAGAAACTAGAGTAGCAGACAGAGTTGAAGATGATTTCAAATTAAAACAAGAAGTAGATGAAAATCCGATTTGTTCAGCAGAAACACTAAAAAAAGTAAGAAAGATGCTTGAAGGTGTGGTTGAAAGAGGAACAGCATCGAACATCAAAAATGATTTATATAAAATTGCAGGGAAAACAGGTACTTCACAAAAACTAATCAATGGCAAGTACCGTAAAGGAATGTATTATACTTCATTTATTGGTTATTTCCCTGCGGATGCACCCAAGTATAGTTGTGTTGTAGCGATTGATAATCCGAGAGGTGTAAAAAGAGAAGCACTTTTTGCAAGTGATGCTTCTGCACCAGTATTTAAAGAAATAGCTGATAAGATTTATGCTTGTGATATTCAAATGCACAAACTATTAGCAAAAAATGATAATGTAGGAGTAAAGCTTACAAGTCAAAAACAAATAGTTCATACTTCGGACATCAAAGCAATTAATGAAGAATTGGGTATTGAAAGAAAACCAGTTAATGAAGGATGGGCTGTGATGGAAGCTGAAAATGGCAGAGTACAATACAAAGAACACAGTAATCCTAAAAATAAAGTACCAGATTTAAGAGGAATGTCTTTAAGAGATGCCATCTATATCTTAGAAAACAAAGGTTTTAAAGTAAGTTATTCTGGTTTCGGGAAAGTGCAGAGTCAATCCATTCCTCCAGGAGTATTTGCTGCCAAGAATAGAACCATTGGTTTAGTATTGAATTAAGAGGGAAAAAGTGATTAGTAAATAGTGATTGGTGATTAGAATTTAAGGGCGAATAAGTGTTAAAATATTGAAATTAAGTTGATTTTGATGATACTTAATTCTGTAAGATTGCTTATTAAGGATTGATAAATTAACATTTGTATTAATTTATCAATATCTAGTTGTTGCTAATAATCAATCAAGTAAAAAAAAACTAATCACTATTTACTAATCACTTCTTACAAAGATTAAAAACAAAATTTCTTTTAAATATTTATCATGCAAATCCTGTCCAATCTTTTAAAAAATATTAAAACGATTACCATCGTTGGTGATTCGTCAGTAGAAGTATCTTCAATTATTATTGACTCTCGTGTAGTAACCGAAGGCTCAATGTTTGTTGCTTTAAAAGGAACACAAGTAGATGGTCATACTTTTATTGAAAAGGCAATTGGATTGGGAGCGAAATCAATTCTTTGTGAAGATTTACCTGAAGTACAAATTGAAAACGTTACTTATATCCAAGTAAAAGACGCTTCAGAAACTTTGGGTTATGTAGCTTCAGCATTTTATGGTAATCCTTCGGAGAAATTAAAATTAGTTGGTATCACAGGAACTAATGGAAAAACAACAACCGTGATGTTATTATTCAGTTTGTTTCGTCAATTAGGTTATCGTTGTGGATTGATTTCAACGGTACAGAACCAGATTGATGAAGAAGTAATTCCTTCAACACATACTACTCCCGATGCCGTAAGTTTGAATAAACTTTTGGCAGAGATGGTACACGCTGGCTGTACCCATGCTTTTATGGAAGTAAGTTCGCATTCAGTTGTACAACATCGTATTACAGGAGTAACTTTTGCAGGAGCAATTTTCTCGAACATCACACACGACCATCTTGATTTCCACGGAACATTCGATAATTATATCAAAGCCAAAAAAGGTTTTTTTGATGCTTTACCCAAAACAGCTTTTGCGTTAATCAATGTAGATGACCGTCGTGGTTCGGTAATGGTTCAAAATACAAAAGCAAGTATCAAAACGTATTCTTTAGAAACGCTTGCCACCGTAAAAGGCAGAATTGTTTCCGACAGTATTTATGGATTACAAATGGAAATTGATGGACGAGAAATCCATTTTCAGCTTATCGGTACTTTCAATGCTTATAATTTAATGGCGATTTATGGGGCGGCTACTTTATTAGGCGAAGATCCTGACGAAGTATTAGTTCAAATGTCTGGTTTGAAAACCGCACCGGGGAGATTTGAACAAATCGTTTCAATCAAAGATAGAAAAGTAGGCATCGTAGATTATGCCCATACGCCCGATGCTCTTGAAAATGTGTTGAAAACTATCAAGCAAATCAAAGGAGATGACCAACAAATAATTACTGTAGTAGGTTGCGGAGGGAACAGAGATGCTACCAAGCGACCAATCATGGCAAAAATTGCTTGTACTTTATCTAACAAAGTAATTTTGACTTCCGATAATCCAAGAAAGGAAGACCCATTGGAGATTTTAGCACAAATGCAAAAAGGTGTTCCTCCGATTGATTTCAAGAAAACGAAAACCATTGAAGATAGAAAAGAAGCCATTTTTTATGCAGTAAATACTTTGGCACAAGCAGGAGATATTATTTTAGTAGCTGGAAAAGGTCATGAAACGTACCAAGATATTCAAGGAGTGAAATACGATTTTGATGATAGATTAGTCTTGAAAGAAGCTTTCGGGAACTAATAGAAGTTTTCAACAAAAGAGATGTAGGATTAGCAAGTCAATATTGCTTTAAAACAGAATAACATTAGTAAATTTGCTTCTATTTTTATTTTAAAAGAGCTATTTGAGTCTGTCCTCATAATTTTTCGCCATCATTCTAACCAAATTATTATGCTTTATTATCTATTTGATTATTTAGATAAACACTTCAATTTCCCAGGAGCTGGATTATTTCAATACATTACTTTCCGTGCTTTTGCAGCGGTAATTACCTCTTTGGGAATTGCGGCTATATGGGGAAAAACGGTTATTAATTTACTTAGAAAATTACAAATTGGCGAAGCCATCAGAGATTTAGGTTTAGAAGGACAAATGCAAAAAAAGGGTACTCCAACAATGGGAGGATTCATCATTTTGCTTTCATTGATTGTGCCTACACTTTTGTTCGCTAAGCTTGATAATATTTACATCATCTTATTATTAGTTACAGCAGTTTGGTTAGGTGCTGTAGGTTTTATTGATGATTATATCAAAGTATTCAAAAAGAATAAAGAAGGACTTTCGGGAAAATTCAAAATCGTTGGTCAGATTGGTTTAGGTTTAATCGTTGGGCTTACGATGTGGTTCAACGATGGCATTAAAGTACGTTTTTACGAAAAAGCTAAAATTGCATCAAACATTGGTGAAGTTCAGAAATTTACCGATTCAAAAGCCTTGATTTCAACTGTACCTTTCTTGAAAAATAACCAATTTGATTACAGCTATTTGATTCCAGATTTTTTAGGATTAGATGAATATACTTGGGTAGTTTATGTAATTGCAGTGATTTTTATCATTACGGCGGTTTCGAACGGAGCCAATATTACAGATGGTATTGATGGATTAGCCGCAGGAACTTCTATGATTATCGGAATTGGTTTAGCAGTCTTAGCTTACGTTTCTGGTAATAAAGTATTTTCACAGTATTTGAATGTAATGTTTATTCCTAATTCAGGAGAGTTAGCGGTGTTTTGTGCCGCCTTTGTTGGGGCTTGTATTGGCTTTTTATGGTACAATTCATTCCCAGCACAAGTATTTATGGGCGATACTGGTAGCTTAATGTTAGGCGGAATTATCGCTACTTTAGCCATTGTAATCAGAAAAGAATTGTTGATACCTGTGCTTTGTGGTATTTTCTTGATAGAATTACTCTCCGTAATTATGCAGGTGAGTTATTTTAAATACACAAAAAAGAAGTTTGGAGAAGGACGAAGGATTTTTCTGATGTCGCCATTACATCATCATTTTCAGAAAAAAGGCTACCATGAAGCCAAATTGGTAACCCGTTTCTGGATTATCTGTATTCTTTTAGTGGTAATATCAGTAGTAACCTTGAAATTACGATAGTATCTAAAGAACTGGTTTCACAAAAAACACTTTCGATTTTCCGAAAGTGTTTTTTGTTTTTTACCTACAATAAACGTTTTTCTTAATTCACATGAATATACGACCATTCGTAAAAACTTTCTGGATTTTGTAATGAGACAAAAAACTAATTTGTAATTTTGACGTTATTAATTTGTAAAGTTTAGTCAATAAAGCTTACCAATACAGTACAGCAAATTAGCGAGATTACATTAAGTTTGTTTTGTATTGAGATGGCGTACACATAAATGGTAAGTTGAAATACTTATGTAATTTTATCCTTTTAGTAAATCATAGCATATCATGTTAATAAAGATCATCCTCATCATTTTATTTATCATATTCATTTTTCCAAGTTTGTTAAAATGGGCTTTTAGAGGATTTGTGGTTTCTCAAATCAATAAAGCACAGCAAGACTTTCAGCAACAACAACGTACTCAACATTCGTCTAATCATACAAATAAAAGAGAAGGACAAATTGACGTTGATTATGTGCCTACTAAAAAAGGAAAAGGAACTGAAAACTTCAATGGAGGTGAATATATAGATTATGAAGAGGTAAAGTAAGCCTCTTCGCTACACTTATGTTGATGAATTTTATCATCTTATAACAAACAGAGGTATTCGTATCATTATTCTTCTGATTTGTCTAAAATCAAGATTAAAAATTTTGATTTCATGATAAAAATTGTATTTTTGTTAAACGTGAATTTGTACTTTTTGTGGAATTAAGCCCAAAACATATTCTTTTTTGCATTAAATGCACATTTTTGATACTTTTTTTCATCAAAACAAATCCAACATCTGCGAGCAAAAATAGTACTAATCTAAGTTTTTTTGTTGATGAACATAGCCCTGTTCTAAACAATAATTCAATATTATCTTCAAGTGCTTTTTCTAAAATGACTGGTTTTTCATACCAGAATAATAATATCTCATCAAAGCGATATAAATCATTAAAAGCCTTACGGAATCATGCTTACTTTTTCTCATTAGAAAAACTCATCTTGGGTTTTGATGATTCAGATTTGGATGATGACGAACAACAAGTTCAAAAAAAAACAAAGACTTCAAAACGTAATAGAACAGCTTGTATTGGTAATATTTTTAGCCCAGCTGATGCTTTTATATTTGATATTAATAATCTTCTTGAGACTAAAAGTAATTTCATCTACAAAGATGGGCATTACCTTGAGGTCGTTATTTTATTCCACTCACCACCTCCAGAATACTCCCTTTTTTTAGTGGCTTAGTATTCCAAAAACTTTCTTAAAAATTTGTGTTAATGATTGATAGATCCTTCGTCCATTACGAAGATTTATCGGTATGGCTATTCTTTTTTGAGAGATTTTGATCCGTAAAATCTTAATGTATTGTAAAACTGAAAACTCATTCAGTATCTACGAAACTCCTAAAAAAGTTTCCTGATAGAGTATTGATTTTTTTTGATAAAACATCTCACTTTTTAGTGAGGAAGACTTTATTGGGTTTTTGCCTAAAGCACTCTAATTACCCAAATGTATTTATTCACTTAATTTATTTATGTAATGAAAAAAGTATTCATGCTTACATGCTTCAGTGCTGTTTTATTGATGACGGCATGTTCAACAAACAAAGAAAGTAAAGAAAAACAAGAAGAATTTCCGACGACTAACCCAATCGTCATTGATACAGAGTACAACAATGATTATGTATCAGATATTAACGCTATCAAGAATGTAGAGATTCGTGCAAGAGTAAAAGGTTATATCGAAAAAATCTATGTGGACGAAGGGAAGTTTGTAAAGCAAGGACAAGTATTATTTAGCATCAGCAGTCAAGAATATAAAGAAGAAATCTTGAAGGCAAAAGCGCTATTAAAAAGTGCTATTGCTGAAGCAAAAGCAGCAGAACTTAATTTGCAAAACGTAAAATTGTTGGTTGACAAAAATGTAGTTTCTAAAACAGAATATGAAATGGCAAAAGCTAAATTAGACGCTTTAAATGCCAGAATAGAAGAAGCACAATCACATGAAACAAGTGCTAAATTAAAATTATCATTTACAGAAATCAAAGCACCATTTGATGGTATTGTTGATAGAATTCCGAACAAAATAGGAAGTTTAATCGACGAAGGAACATTACTAACCACGATTTCAGACAACCAAGAAGTATTTGCTTACTTCAACGTATCTGAAAAAGAATATTTAGAGTTTGCTAAAACTATCAGAGAATCCGCAAAAAGCGAAGTTTCCCTGATTTTGGCGAATAACGAAACACATAATTATAAAGGAAATATTGAAACGATTGAGGGAGAGTTCGATAAAAATACAGGAAGTATTGCTTTTAGAGCAAGATTTTCTAATCCAGAAAAAATATTGAAACATGGTTCAAGTGGTAAAGTAAGAATTAAGAATAATGTAAAAGGTGCTTTAGTGATTCCACAGAAATCAACATTTGAAATTCAAGATAAGATTTTTGTGTATGTGTTGGATAAAGACAATAAAGTACAAACTAGAAGTATTGTGCCAAGGTTGAGAATCCCACATTTATATGTCATAGAATCAGGCGTTACAACGAGTGATAGAATTATTTATGAAGGTATTCAGAATGTGAAAGATGGTATGAAAGTTATTCCAGAAATGATTTCGATGACAAAAATTATTGATGATTTAAGAAATAAGTAATCATCATCTTTCAAGCTGTAATCGACATTATCAGTATTGAAATGTTTCGATTAAATATCTTTCATCAATCCAAAGACGCAAAAATATGTTTACAACATTCATCAATAGGCCAGTGCTGTCAATCGTAATTTCCCTGATAATTTTATTATTAGGGCTTTTAGCAATGACACAACTGCCAGTTACACAGTTCCCAGATATTGCACCACCAGCAGTAACGGTAACAACAAAATATACAGGTGCTAATGCCGAAGTATGTGCCAAAGCAGTAGTTACACCTTTAGAGCGTGCCATCAATGGTGTTCCAGGAATGACTTATATGACATCCGTTTCAGGTAATGACGGAACAAGTATCGTACAAGTATATTTTCAAGTAGGTACAGACCCAGATTTAGCAGCAGTAAACGTGCAAAACAGGGTTTCAACAGTTTTGGATGAATTACCCGAAGAAGTAATTAAAGCGGGGGTTTCTACCGAAAAAGAAGTAAACAGTATGTTGATGTACCTAAACATCATGACGAGTGATACTACTGCGGATGAGAAATTCTTGTACAATTTTACCGACATCAATATTCTTGCTGAATTAAAAAGAATTGATGGAGTAGGTTTTGCCGACATCATGGGGCAACGTGAATACTCTATGCGTGTGTGGTTAAAACCAGATAGAATGACAGCCTACAATGTTTCGGCAGAAGACATCATGAATGCTTTGAGAAGCCAAAACGTTGAAGCTGCACCCGGAAAAATTGGAGAAAGTTCTGGTAGAAAAGCGCAGTCATTGCAGTATGTACTACGTTATACAGGGAAGTACACAAAAATTGAACAGTACGAAAATGTAATTATTAAGGCAAATCCTAATGGAGAAATACTTCGATTGAAAGAAGTTGCAGATATAGAATTTGGCTCGCTAGATTATGACGTACTTTCTAAAGAAAATGGGAAACCATCTGCGGCGATTATCTTGAAACAAAGACCGGGTTCAAATGCCAGTCAAGTAATTGCAAATGTAAAGAAAAGAATGGCTGAGTTGAAAGTAGCAACTTTCCCTCCTGGAATGGACTATAACATCAGTTATGACGTTTCTCGTTTCTTGGATGCTTCTATTCACGAAGTAATCAAAACGCTTATCGAAGCCTTTATTTTAGTGGCTTTGGTTGTATTTATCTTCTTACAAGATTTCCGTTCTACTTTGATTCCTGCCTTGGCTGTACCCGTTTCGTTGATTGGTACTTTCTTCTTTATGCAGATTTTCGGGTTTTCAATCAACCTTTTAACCCTTTTTGCCTTGGTATTGGCGATCGGGATTGTTGTTGATAATGCCATTGTGGTGGTAGAAGCTGTGCATGCAAAAATGGAAACAGAGCATCTGGATGCCAGAGAAGCAACGATTTCATCTATGAATGAAATCAGTGGTGCGATTGTAGCGATTACTTTGGTAATGACAGCCGTGTTTATTCCTGTAGCATTTTTATCTGGTCCAGTTGGGGTTTTCTATCGACAGTTTTCCATAACCATGGCGATTGCCATCGTAATTTCTGGAGTAAATGCCTTAACATTAACGCCAGCACTTTGTGCCATAATGTTGAAAAACAATCATGGAAAGCCTAAAAAAGTAACCTTAGTAAGCAGATTCTTTGATCAGTTCAACAAGAAATATGATGGTTTGTCGGACGGATATAAATCGTTATTAGGTTCAATAGCCAATAGAAGAGTCGTTACTTTCTTGATGTTAATTTTCTTTATTGGTGCTACTTGGGGAACAAATATCTTTTTGCCATCTGGCTTTATCCCAACAGAAGACCAAGGTACAGTTTATGCCAACGTAACTACTCCGTCAGGTTCAACCGTTGAAAGAACAGAAGCCGTAATGGATGAAATTCAGAAGGCAACAACAGAAATTGAAGCCGTAGAATCAATCTCTACTTTATCAGGTTTTAGTTTGTTGACAGATGGTTCTGGAGCTTCTTTCGGGATGGGTATGATTAACCTAAAAGCTTGGGAAGAAAGAAAAGAATCCGTAGATGATGTAGTGGAAATTTTGAAAGAAAAAACCAAAAATATCAAAGATGCGAGTATTCAATTTTTCCCACCGCCAGCAGTGCCAGGTTATGGTAATGCCAGTGGTTTTGAATTAAGAGTACAAGACAGAACAGGTAGTGGCGATTTACAAAAACTTCAAAAAGTAACCGAAACTTTTATCGAAGAATTGAACAAAAGACCAGAAATTCAGAATGCTTTTACCAGTTTTGATGCGAGTTTTCCACAATATTTAATCAATGTGGATAACGATAAAGCGGCACAAAAAGGCGTTTCCGTGAATAATGCGATGGACAATTTACAGTCTTTGATTGGTAGTTTCTATGCAACAAACTTTATTCGTTTTGGACAAATGTATAAAGTAATGATTCAAGCATTACCAAAATACCGTGCGCAACCTGATGATATTTTAAGAATGTATGTGAAAAATGACAAAGGTGAAATGGTCCCTTATTCTGCTTTTATCAGAGTAGAACGAGTTTATGGACCAGAACAATTGACTCGTTATAATATGTACACTTCAGCGATGATTAATGGTGAACCTGCTCCAGGTTTCAGTAGTGGAAAAGCCATTGAAGCCATCAAGGAAGTAGCCGCAGAAAAACTTCCTAAAGGATATACTTATGATTGGTCGGGGATGACAAGAGATGAAATTTTATCGGGCGACCAAGCGATTTATATTTTTATTATTTGTTTAATCTTCGTTTATCTTTTATTGGCTGCCCAATACGAAAGTTTCTTATTGCCAATTCCAGTAATTCTTTCTTTGCCAACTGGTATATTCGGTGCATTCGCTTTACTCTTAGTTTTAGGTTTACAAAACAATATTTATGCACAAGTAGCCCTTGTCATGTTGATTGGTCTATTGGGTAAAAATGCCATTTTGATTGTAGAGTTTGCCATTTTAAAACAAAAAGAAGGGCGTACTCCACTTGAAGCCGCAATTGAAGGAGCAGTATCAAGATTAAGACCCATCTTAATGACTTCTTTTGCTTTTATTGCGGGATTAATTCCTTTGATGACAGCCTCTGGTGCTGGTGCAATTGGTAACAGAACCATCGGTTCGGCAGCAGCAGGTGGTATGCTTTTCGGGACGGTTTTTGGTGTAATTATTATTCCAGGATTGTACGTGATTTTTGCAACAATGGCACTGAAAAAAACTAAGAAAAATAAGGAAGAATTAATTCTTAATTAGAAAATGATGATTAAACTAAAATATTATTTACTCTCTTTTGGGCTTTTCTTGGCATTGATGTTTACAAATTGTAAACCCCTGAAAACCTACAAACAGCCTTCGTTGAAGGCAATGCCTGAATCTTATAACAGTAAAAAGGATTCAACCAACGATGCTGCGATTAATTGGAAAAGCTATTTTACAGATGAAACGCTGATTGCTTTGATTGACACAGCTTTGACCAATAATATAGATTTGTTAATGACTTTGCAAAAAATTGAAATGGCACAACAGCAACTCAATTTTGCAAAAGTATTAGGGAAACCATTTGTAAGTGCTGGTGTTTCTGTCGGACAAAAAAGATTTGGAAAATATACGATGGATGGAGTGGGTAACTACGATACCAATTTTTCAAATAATATTACCGAAGACCAAAAAATGTCAGAGCATCTTCCTGATTTTAATATTGGTTTGCAAAGTTCTTGGGAAGTTGATATTTGGGGTAAATTACGCAATAAAAAAATGGCAGCCATTGCTCGCTATTTAGCAAGTGTTGAAGGTAAAAACTGGATTATTACTAATTTGATTTCAGAAATTTCAGCAAGTTATTATAGTTTAATTGCTTTAGATAACGAACTAGACATTATCAAAGAAACCAGAAACCTACAATTAAATGAGTTGCAAATTATTAAAGCTCAAAAGGAAGCAGGTTATGCCAATGAGTTAGCCGTAAAACAATTTGAATCTAGAATTCTCAATACAAGAAGTTTAGAAGTAGAAATTTTACAATCAATTGTTGAAATTGAAAATAAAATCAACTTCTTATTAGCAAGGTATCCGCAACCTATTTATCGTGATAAATTGCAATTTACCAAACCTTTGCCAACGCAAATTCGAATGGGAATTCCGACACAATTATTAAGAAACCGTCCAGATGTGAAAAAAGCAGAGTATGAAGTAATGGCTGCCAAAGCAGATGTTGAAGCAGCACGTTTAGCTTTTTATCCTTCATTAAACATCAATGCGAATCTTGGATTTCAAACCTTTAATCCTGCTTATGTGGTTTCTCCACAGTCAATCGCCTATAATCTTTTAGGTGGTTTATCGGCTCCAGTAATCAACAGAAAAGGATTAAATGCAGATTTCGGTATGGCGAATGCCATTCAAACTGAAGCTTTGTATAATTACCAAAAGAGTATCATGGGTGCTTATACAGAGGTTTATAATGAGATGTCGAACATTAAAAATCTTAATTTAATTCAGGATTTGAAGAGTCAAGAAGTACGGATTTTAACAGAATCTATCGTTACTTCTACCGATTTATTTAAAACAGGTAGAGCAACTTATTTAGAGGTTTTAATCACACAAACCAATGCTTTACAAGCCAGAATCGAATTGATAAATGTTAAAAAACAACAATACGATGCCGTTGTGAATATTTACAAAGCATTAGGTGGAGGTTGGAGATAAATTATTTAGGGATTCTTCCTAGAGGAAAATTTTCATCAAGGAAGAATCCCATCTACAAAACCTTGAAATGTTAATGAATGGTATTTTTGAGAAAATAGCGAAGGAAATGTTTCCAAATAAATTCCTTAAATTCGTATCATCAATAAATTAAAATTACCTTTCATGAAAAAAAATACACTTCTAATCAGCATCTTATGTTTATCAGCTACTTTTTTCCAGACAAATGCTCAGAAAATTGCTGAAAAATATGCTAAAACCATTACGGTAAAAGATTTAAGAAAACACCTTACTTTTATCGCTTCTGATAGTCTGAAAGGACGAGACACAGGTTCGCCAGAACAAAAAGTTGCCGCAGAATATATCGCCAAACAATTCAGTAGTTATGGTTTTAAAGCCCCTGTTAATGGCAAATCTCATCTTCAATCTGTAGATTTAGTAAAACGTGGTTGGGGTGATTTTTACTTAAAAACAAAGAATAAAGAATTCAAATACTTATCAGATTTCATTGCCAACAGCATTTCGCCGATGCCACAAGAAGAAAACTTTGAAACGGTTTTTGTAGGATATGGTATTGAAGATAAAGCGTTGAACGATTACGAAAGCACAAAAGTAAACGGTAAAATCGTAGTCGCTTTTGAGGGCGAACCACGTTTAGCTGATGGAAGTTACTTGATTTCAGGGAATACAGAAATGTCGAAATGGAGTAAAGGCGATGCTTGGAAAGAAAAAATGGCAACTGCCAAAAGTAAAGGAGCAAAGGCTTTATTGTTGATTTCAAAACAAAATGTGGAGGAGTTTGAAAAAGTAATTAAGCAACGCCAAACAATGCTGAAGCGTTTTGGAAACGCAAGAATTAGTTTTACTGAAGACAAAGACCCACAAAGTTCTGATTTCGCTGTTTTGACAGTTGGACCAACAATGGCAGCTGACTTTTTCAATACTACTGTTGCTGAATTAAGTATTTTGAAAGAAAAAGCAATTACTAAAAGTGTTGCTAATCAATTAGAAAAGCAATCTGTTAAGATTAAAATTGAAAGAACTGTTCAGCCTGTTGAAACTTATAACGTATTAGGATATTTAGAAGGAACGGATAAAAAAGACGAATTAGTGATTGTTACTTCTCATTATGACCACGTAGGAGTAACCGATGGAAAAATCTATAATGGTGCTGATGATGATGGTTCTGGAACGGTTTCGGTTTTGGAAGTAGCTCAAGCATTTGGTGAAGCCGCAAAATCGGGAAATAAACCAAGAAGAAGTATGCTTTTCATGACCGTTACTGGTGAAGAAAAAGGCTTGTTGGGTTCTGAATATTATGTAAGACATCCAGTTTTTCCATTGGAAAGTACGGTTTGTGACATCAATATTGACATGGTTGGTAGAACCGACAAAGAACATGAAGGTAAAGGAGATTATATTTATGTAATTGGTTCAGATAAACTTTCTTCGGAACTGCACGCTTCTTTGATTGAGCAAAATGCAAAGCATAATCCAATTGATTTAGATTTCCGTTTCAACGACCCGAACGACCCAAATCGTTTTTATTACCGTTCAGATCACTACAATTTTGCCAAAAATAAAATTCCTGTAGCGTTTTTCTTCAATGGTGTGCACGACGATTATCACCAACCTACAGACGATGTTGAGAAAATAGAATTTGACAAAATGGAAAAAAGAGCTAAATTGATTTTCTATTTGACTTGGGATGTTGCTAATCGTGATAAGAGACTCGTTGTAGATTCAGATAAAAAATAAGTTTTTCTTCCATCCATTTTACGTTAATTTAGTAAATCTAGGCTTCAATTTGTGAATAAATATTCCAGATTGAAGCCTAGATTTATTCGTTTATTTATGAAAAAATACTTCTTTTTTCTGCTAATGCTATTCAGTGCTGTTTCTGATGAATTAACAGTTACTTATTTTGCCAATACAATTTCCATAGAAAACCTACATAAACATTTAAGCTTTTTGGCAAGTGATAGTTTGAGAGGTCGCCTGACGGGTTCAAAAGAACAAAAAATTGCCGCTGATTATCTCGCAAAATATTTTCAAGAAAATGGATTGAAAGCAATTGTCACACAGAATACTTCCGATTCTTCATTTTTTCAGTCGTTTTACATTAAAAAGTATTTTGGAGGACAACACAGTATTATGTTGAACCCTACGAATAAAATGCGTCGAGCAAAGAATGTAATTGCTACTGAAAACGTAATGGGCTTTCTGGAAGGAACAGATAAAAAGGATGAAGTATTGGTTATCTCTGCACATTACGACCATATCGGTACAAAAAATGGAATAGTATTCAACGGAGCAGACGACGACGGTTCTGGAACAGTAGCGATGATGGAAATGGCGAGAGTATTTTCAGCAGCAAAAAAGCAAGGGAAAAGTCCAAGAAGAAGTATTTTATTTATCGCCTTTGCAGGGGAAGAATACGGACTTTTGGGTTCAGAATATTATACTGAAAAACCAGTTATTCCACTCAAAAACACTGTTTGTGATTTGAATATTGATATGATTGGAAGAATTGATGACTTCCATGCCAATCAAAAAGATTATGTTTATTTGATTGGTTCGGATAAAATTTCTCAACAACTTCATGCCCTAAGTGAACGCAATAATGAGCTTTTTACAAAGTTGACATTAGACTATAGTTATAATTCAGAATCGCATCCACAACAATTATACTATCGCTCAGACCATTATAATTTTGCCAAAAACAAAATTCCTATCATTTTTTACTTCGATGGCGAGCATCCAGACTATCACCAATCTACCGATGATGTCGATAGAATAGATTTTGAACTACTCAAAAAAAGAACCCAATTGGTGTTTTACACTGCATGGGAAATTGCTAATCGAGATGGGAAATTAGATTAATGATTGACCAAGAATTGCTTTTTCAATTACTTCTGGAAAATGTTTATGTTCTAGCACTTGTCCCTTTTTAGCCACATCCTCGGGCGAATCTGTAGGTAATACAGGATAAGATGCTTGGAAGATAATAGCCCCTTCGTCGTAATGTTCGTTTACCAAATGAATAGTAATGCCCGATTCTGTTTCTTTATTTTCAACCACAGCTTCATGCACAAAATGCCCGTACATACCTTTTCCACCAAATTTTGGTAAAAGTGCTGGATGAATATTGATAATTTTATTCGGAAAAGCTTCTACAATATTTTTAGGAACAAGCCATAAAAAGCCCGCTAGAATTACCCAGTCTATCTCATTCTCTTTCAAAATATCAACTACTTCGCCAGATTTGAATTGTTGGCGATTGAACATTACCAAAGGAATATTTAATCGTTCGGCTCTTTGAATAACACCAGCTTCTGGATTATTACAAAGAAATAGTTTTACGTTGATTTCAGTTGAATCTGAGAAATATTCAACGATGCGTTCGGCATTTGAGCCTGAACCAGAAGCGAAAATGGCAATATTTTTAGACAAAACAGATTGGTTTTAACAAATTTGAAACAAATTTAAGCATAGATTTACAACCTAACTCAACTTTTCTACGTCTTTGTTGAAACTAAATATCTAAATCATGAAAAAGAATCTTTATCGTACTTTTGCGGTTGTTTTATTAACAACGCTCATTTGGGCATGTGGTATAACGCTCGACCCAACTCCATTGTGTGGATGTTCGCCAGTTTCTAGTCTGAGTGACATCATGGTTGGGAAATGGAATTTTGTCGGTTATGTCAAAGAAGATAGTTTGGTGATTGAAAAAGAGTTAGTGAAGACAAGCACAGCAAAGTTTCCTGTTGATTTGGAGATAGCTCGTAGTAATACAGCCCAAAATGCCAACGATTTAATAATTAATGGAAAATCAGCTGTTAATACCTATAATGGAAGTATGACTCTAGCTACAAGTACTAGTTGGAGGGATTGGACTGGTTTGGCAAGTGGAAGTCTAGGACAGACCAAAATGGCAGGTTCACCAGCTGAAATGGCTTTTGAATTAAAGTATTTTAATGGTTTATTGGCAAGTGAACAAGTTAAAATTGAAGATGGAATGAATCTTTTACTAAGAATCAAAATTCCCAATGACGAGATGCTTTTTGTAAGAAAACGATAAAATAACAGAGGCGAATGAATTAATTTCATTCGCCTCTGTTATTTTAAAGTTGAGTGGCAATCATTTTTTGTAAAGCCTTTTCTTCCAAATATCCAGTTGAACGCTTCACTTGCTTTCCATTTTTGAAAATGATAAAAGTCGGAATTTCATCTACTTTATAATTTTCTATAATTTTTTTGCTTGCATCAGCATCTACTTTTACAAATTTTACTTTTCCAGTTAATTCTTGTGAAAGTTTATCGACAGTCGGCATCATTTTGATACACGGTCCACACCAAGAAGCAAAAAAGTCTAAAACAACTACCTCATTTTCTTTCAAAATAGTCTCAATTTCTGTTTTAGAGTACCCTTTGGCACTGGTATTTTCTTTTGAACCTTCTACTGGTAAATTACTGGCAGTCCATTTTAAATATCCTCCTTGAAGATCATAAACAGTAGCAAAACCATTTTGCTTCAATACTTCTGCCGCTGCTTTGCTTCTTCCTCCAGATAAACAATATACAAATACTGGTTTAGCCTTATCTAAGGTATTTATCTTTTGAACGAAATCGGGACTACGATAATCAATATTCTGAGCTTTCATCAGATGCCCACCTCCATATTCGCCAGTAGTACGAACGTCTAAAAGCTGTGCATTGCTTGTTTCAGAATATTTTTTCTGAAAATCTTCAGTTGACAAAACTTGTGAGAGGCAATTGCTTATATTTGCAATAGAAAGCACTGTTAAAAATATAAATGTACGAATAATATTTTTCATTATTTTTAGTATTAAAATTAAGTAACTGTGAAAGTATTAGAAAAGTACAAGCAATCTTGAAAAAAGGCTTAAATTTGTTTTCAAGAATTTGAATAAAGTATTCAATTCACTTGAAAATGGTTTTGATTTTCAAAGATTGAATAAATATTTTACTTGAAGAAGAGAGAGTATTATCTAATTTACAAAAATTCCCTCCGTTTATAACCAAAAACAAAATTTACGCAAAATGAGTGCAATTCAACATGTACACGCAAGACAAATTTTGGATTCTCGTGGAAATCCAACAATCGAAGTAGATATCCGTACCGAAGATGGTGCTTTTGGACGTGCCGCTGTGCCTTCTGGAGCTTCAACAGGTATTCACGAGGCCGTTGAATTACGTGATGAGGACAAAAGCGTTTACGTGGGTAAAGGTGTTTTAAAAGCCGTTGAAAACGTAAATACTGCTATTGCTCAAGAATTGTGGGGCTTAGAAGTTTCTGAGCAAAATATGATTGACCGTTTGATGATTGAATTAGACGGAACGCCTAACAAAGGTAATTTAGGAGCAAACGCTATTTTGGGTGTTTCTTTGGCAGTAGCTAAAGCAGCGGCTCAAGAGTCTGGTTTGTCTTTATATCGTTATATTGGTGGTGTTAATGCTAACACTTTGCCAGTACCAATGATGAATATCTTGAACGGTGGTTCTCATGCTGATAACTCAATCGACTTCCAAGAGTTCATGGTAATGCCAGCTAAAGCTGAATCATTCTCACACGCTTTGCGTATGGGTACTGAAGTATTCCATGCTTTGAAAGGCGTATTGAAATCTAAAGGATATTCAACTAACGTAGGTGATGAAGGTGGTTTTGCACCAAACATCAAGTCTAACGAAGAGGCTATCGAAATCGTTTTACAATCAATCGAAAAAGCAGGTTACAAACCAGGTGAAGAAATTTTCATCGCAATGGATGCGGCTGCTTCTGAATTCTATAACGAAGAAACTGGTCTTTACACATTCAAGAAATCAGATGGCAAGCAATTGAACAACATGGAAATGGCTGCTTACTGGAAAACTTGGGCAGATAAATATCCAATCATCTCTATCGAAGACGGTATGGCTGAAGATGACTGGGCTGGTTGGAAAGAGCAAACTAAATTGATTGGTAGCAAAGTTCAATTAGTAGGTGACGATTTATTTGTAACTAACGTAAAACGTTTACAAATGGGTATCGAGCAAGGTGTTGCTAATGCTGTATTAGTAAAAGTAAACCAAATTGGTTCTTTAACTGAAACAATCGATACTATCAACTTAGCAAAACGTAATTCATACAAAAATATCATGTCGCACCGTTCAGGTGAAACTGAAGATTCTACCATTGCTGACTTAGCAGTAGCATTGAACACTGGTCAAATCAAGACTGGTTCTGCTTCTCGTTCAGACCGTATGGCAAAATACAACCAATTACTTCGTATCGAAGAAGAATTAGGTGCAAACGCTTACTTCCCAGGATTAAATTTCTAATTGGAATTAACAGATAATAAAAGAGCCTTGCAGAGTTTTTGCAAGGCTCTTTTTGTCTATGGAAGAATGAGGTGTATCGTGTTTAATAATCAGCCATCCCTTTTTTAATTTTATTGATTTTCTTTAGTATGTATGGGTAAGTACTTTTTTTGGTTAAACCTAAATTAAATAGAAGGTCTCCTTGAACATAGGAGCTTGTTGAACTTAACTTTTGGAGGAAAATTTTTATTTCAAAAATATCTCTCATTAGTTTAATATCAGAATTACAATCATTTAGCTTCAATAAATATTCATTGAGTTTTGAAGATGAAAAGCTATTTATTTCAAAATTATTGGACTTTCCTATTCTCAAAATTAATGCAAAAAGATTTCTTTCTAGTATAATTCTCTCTTTGTAGCCAAATCTAAAATTATCTTTAAAAGATTTTTCTATAATATTTTCAATTTCAATAAAAATTTCTTCAATCATTTCTTTCAACGAACTCTTTAATTTTCAATAATGTAACTAAAATTGTGCTTTTTAAACTTTGAGTGTAGATTAAGTTTTTATTGTTATATTCAATACCTCTTTCATATTGTAATTTAATTTTCATCATTTCTTCAAAAATTTCTATGTTTAGAGGTATCTCACTTATAATTTCTTTAGTTACAAGAAAACTATCCAATCTCCCAAACCTAGGTTGTCCCACTTTATGGCAAGCAATAATTGATGCATTTCTTATTAAAGTAAAATATATACTTATGTCAAAACTATCTATAAATCCAATTTTATTTTGAGAGTCCTCCATTTTATTATATATATTAATTATGTAATTTATTTCTGATAAGTGATTTTTGAAACTTTTAAGTTTACTAAAAGTCTTATTGAAGTAGTCGTCTCCATATAAAATTTTGCCTTCTAGTTTTAGATGCCATAAAAATAAAGAGCCGTAGTCTAACATTTTATTTAAAGACGATTCTTTATAAACAGAAAAACTATCAATATCTTTCAAATCGTTATTTTTTCCCAAAACTGTAAGAATTTCATTTTTGGTTATTTCTGATTCATCAAAATTGTCATTAATAATAGCACACAAGTCTATATCGGAACTAGAGTCATTTTGTTTTTTTGCAGTTGACCCAAATAAAATTAAACTTTTAATACGTTCTGTTTTCATGCTATTTTGATATTTTTTTATAAAAAGTAGCAGATAGCAATCCCATATATAATATACCAGTAAAGCTAATTAAGGTCATTAATAATTCACCTTGTGTATTTATTGGTTTTAATGAAATATTAGAAAAATTTACTGATGTAGCAAATGATATTCGTAGGGCTTCAAAAAAATTAATAGAGACGACTTTATTATTAGAAGAGCTATCTGAAAATTCAAGTTTTGATAGAGTAATAAATAGACTATAGAGGAATAATATACAGCTACTCTACCCGAAGGTTTTTGTAAATATTTGATTATGAGACACTTGAATATTTGTCCATTTGGTGAATATATTAATACATTCAGTCCAGAGTTGCATAAAGGTTTTGGTAGGATTCTTT
>NZ_JAYGIL010000051.1:0-19070 GCF_034931025.1 Arcicella gelida
ATTTTATCAAACAAGATGTCGATTGCATTTTACTAAATTGGCATTTCATCAAACAAGATGTCGATTGCATTTTACTAAATGGGCATTTTATCAAACAAGATGTCGATTGCATTTTACTAAATTGGCATTTCATCAAACAAGATGTCGATTGCATTTTACTAAATGGGCATTTTATCAAACAAGATGTCGATTGCATTTTACTAGATGAGCATTCTATCAAACAAGATGCTTAAATACTCGTTCAATTTTTAGAGAATTTAGTAATACTTTAAGGTCGCATTTAAGTAATTTGTGAGGAATAAGCATGTCCCGATGATAACTAAGTTCACAAAAGTCCTAAAAATCCACTTCTTATTGGATAGGTCGTAGTCAAGATATTTTGAAATTATGACTGCTATTCCCATCAAAAGAAACCAAACTGAAAAAAATAACGATAGGTACCCTCTTATCAAAGTGGTAACTAAATCGTGGATTAATCCACAAAAAATGAATGTTAGAATTACTGCAAACCCAATTGGGAACACTTTTTTCAAAGGCTTGAATATTTTTGACCCTAAATAGTACCCGAAAATTGGGTTCCAATAATTCCAAAAAGCAGAAAAATTTTTCGCCCCAAGTGACCTTTCCAAATTATTGCGAAGAGAATTTGAATGCCCAATCGGAACCCCATTTCTCTTTTTTACATATTCTGATAGTTTCATTTACTTGTAGGATTCAGTGTTCAATCAATTATTTCGAGGCTAAGTTATTAATAAGCTGGATAAAGAATACTAATCAGGGCGAAGTATCAAGTTATTTTTAATTTCTTTTTACTTACTGTACCATTACCAGTCATGGCATGACTACTAGATTTAATGAAAGTCATGCCATGAGTATTTATCTATTATTGCAGTACGGACTTTAGCAATATGGAGATTCAAATTGGAAGGGATAGATTTATCTCTTTGTTTTATCTGTAAAAAACATTGCTAAATTCTGAAGACACTATCCCTTACTCTGTGTAGCTTTCTAGCTACTTCCTTTCTTGCATTTAATCAAATAGAATGGAAAATTCTCGCTAACCTCTGTGATTTCAAATAATCCAGCTTTACTAAATTCGTCGTTGATTGAGGCAATATCATAAAAATACATTTGTACTCCTTCAAATATTTCGTAGCGGTCTTTACTGATAAATTTGCCTTTGCGATAGGTAGGTGCTTCTTTTGAAATAACGGGAAAAACCATATAGCCATCATCTGTTAGTTGGTTATAGCAGTCACGGATTAGCTTTTTTCGTTCGCTATCATCCAATAAATGAATTAAAGCATAGCAAAATATGCCATCATATTGGCAATTGTCAAATGGCATATCAGTTACAGAACCATGATAAATGGTCATATCTGTGCCATAATGTTTTCTTGCCATTTCAATAGCTGTTTTAGATATTTCTATTCCTGTTACGGCGATTCCATTATCTTTAAAAATTTGAGCATTCCGACCGTACCCAATGCCGGGGATAAGTATGTTTTTTATTGAATTTTGGACAAAGAAATCCTTTACCAATATAGCAGAATTAGAAGGGTCAAAGCCCCACATTTCATGCTTTTCAATAAAGTTGGCTTCCCAGAATTCTGGTTTTTCGTTTTCGTTTGTCATAATATTTTTCTAAAAGGACTATCATTTTTTAAAATAATAAGGCTAATCTCACAGCTTTTAATCATCTAAAAGCTTCATTAATTAATTCATGGTTAATCAATGCACCAGCCTTACTTCCTGCTCCGATGGCATTGCTTACCGACCTAAACATCGTAGTGTTATCACCAGCAGCAAAGATTCCTGCAATATTGGTTTTTTGAAAATCATCTATTTGTATATGACCTTGTTCTGTCAAAGTACAACCCATTATTTCGGGAAGCTTACAATGTTGCTCAAAGGGAATTCTAGCATAAAGTGTTGCTATACTTTGTTTCATGCCATTTTTGAAAACAATCTGTTTGATTACTCCATTTTCGTGTTCAAAACTATCGATTTCATCTTCTACAATATTAATGTGATGTGCCGAAAGTTTTTGATTTTGTTCTTCCGTCAAAGTAGCTTTACCATTAGTGAAAAGAGTAAGTTGTTTTGTCCAATTACTGATTAGCTTACTGAATTCAAAACTCATTTCACCATTGCCCAAAATGCCCGTATTTTGTTCTTTTACTTCATAACCATGACAGTACGGACAATGTAAAATCGAAATCCCCCAGCATTCCGAAAAGCCTTTTATATCAGGCATAATGTCAGAAACACCTGTAGTAAACAAAAGCTTTTTAGCGATAAAATTTTCTCCGTCAGCTGTTTGTAATTCAAATGTTCCATCATTCGTTTTGTTTGCTTTCGTTACCAATCCTTCTAAAAAAGTAACGGTTTCGTAGGCTAATACTTGGTTTTTAGCTTTTTCTGTAATGGCACTTGGTGTTTCACCATCCAGTGTGATAACATTATGAGAATGTGGCGTTTGGATATTACAAGGCTTTCCGCCATCGATGATTAAAACTTTTCTAAGTGACCGCCCCAGAGCCATACCCGCAGAAAGTCCTGCATAACTTCCTCCAATAATAATTACGTCAAATTGATTTTCCTTTGTCATATTAGTGTGTTTTATCTTTAGTAAGACAAAGGTATGTTATTTTATGCAACAATGTTGCATAAAATAAGCTGTATATAAAAAATCCTGTAAAGTTTTTTAAAACCTTACAGGATTATGTGTTATTAAGAATAATTATGCCAACTTAAATATTCTATCCATCAAAAGCCATTTTTCACCCTCTTTGGCGATGGGTAAGGCTGATTGATATTTCCACATCAGGTTTTCCCATTCTTGTACTTTGGGATTGTTGGCATCCATTTCTCCTTTTTGGGTGAATGAAAAATCGTCTTCAGTTTCCATAATCATAAATAATCGGTTCATGATTCGATAGATTTCCATATCAATAATTCCAACGTCTAAAATACTCGCTCTAATTTCCGACCAAATATTTTGATGATAGGCTTCGTATTCAGCGATAAGGCTTGGGTCATCTACTAAATCAAGTGCAAGGCAAAATCTCTTCATTGCTTATTTTATATTTTTTAAATGATATACCCAAAAGTAAAAAAAGTAACGGAATACTCTTTTGTTGGCTAAATCTTACTCATTCCAAGCATTTCCTACTTGACTTAGAGGCATACAAGCAATAAATTCTCCAGGAATTGGGTCATAAGAAAGGATTTCTTTCCCTACTTTTTCAGAAGTATAATAGCCTAAAAGCGTCAGACTTTTTACTCTTCTGAAAAACGCCACGGGGTCGGGTTTGGCTACCAAAGTAATTCCCCAAGCTGAAGGTGGTAATTTGCCTGCTTCTTTATCAGCTTTCAGTAAAAAGACTTCTCTTTCTTGTTGATTACATTCAATAAAAGGCTTTTTATTGGCTTCTTCACAAGTTTCATCAAATTTTTCTAAGTCTTCAATAAAAGCTTTTTGGTCTGCTTCCGAAAGCATTTCTTTCAACATTTTATCAATAAACTGAGGCACACCCAATTCTTTTGCTCCGGGCGTTTCGGTTTTTGGTAAAATCGTTTCTGCAATTTCAGCAATCAAATTTGCTTGATTATTGGATAGAAAAACTGGTTGCCAATTCAATTGAGCTTCTTTTTGACAAGCAATAAAAAGCTCGGACAAAGCTCCAGCCGACAGGCTGTAACCCAAAAATAAAGTAGTATTTTTAAGGACTTCTCTGCGGTTCATAAGGCTACAAATTTTTACGGTTCAACTCACTAACAGCAAAATCAACAGCTCGTGCCGTCAATGCCATATAAGTAATTGAAGGATTCACACAAGAAGAAGAAGTCATACAAGCACCATCCGTTACAAAAACATTGGAAACTCCATGAATTTGATTATTGCCATTCAATACTGAAGTTTTGGGGTCACGACCCATGCGGGCAGTGCCCATTTCGTGTACGCCAACGCCTAAACCGCCAGCATTATCAAAGGTTTTTACATCTTTGAAACCTGCTTTTTCCAACATTTCAGCGGCATCAATTCTGATTTGTTCACGCATTTTCATTTCGTTTTCTTTCAAACCTGCGTCAAAAACCAATTGTGGAATACCCCATTTATCAGTTTTTTTAGGGTCTAATGTTACTTTATTTTCGTGATATGGCAATACTTCTCCAAAGCCCATCAATGCCATTCCCCATCCGCCCGGTTTGAAAAGCGATTCTTTAAAACTTGCACCAACACCTTCTTCGTTTACGCCTCTTCCCCAATTTCCTCTGCCAGCACCTGCTCCTTGATAATCGTAGCCACGCAAGAAATTTGGATTTTTAGAAGCCTCATCCAAATTCACAAATCTTGGAATAAACAAGCCCGTTGGTTTTCGTCCTTTATAATATTGGTCTTCAAAACCTTCATGCGAACCCATTGCACCTGTTCTGTAATGATGATCCATCAAATTATGTCCTAATTCTCCGCTATCATTTCCCATGCCGTTGGGGAAACGACTTGATTTTGAATTCATTAAAATTTGTGTCGTGGCAAGCGTTGAAGCACAACTAAAAATGATTTTAGCTTTGAAGATGATTTCTTCTTTTGATTCGCTGTCGATTACTCTTACGCCTGTAGCTCTTTGTGTTTTTTCATCATAAATGATAGAATGAACGATAGAATTTGGACGGATAGCGAAGTTTCCTGTATTGTTTGCTGCTGGTAAAGTAGCCGAATTACTGCTAAAGTATGCTCCAAATGGACAACCTCTTGAACAACGATTACGATTTTGACATTTCCCACGACCCAATGCTAAATGTTGTGGTTGTGGTTCGGTGAGGTGAGCCACTCGTCCCGTAGTAACGGGGCGACCGTTAAATTTTTTCGCTACTTCTTGGCGAAAATGTTTTTCTAAACAATTCAGTTCGATAGGAGGGAGGAACTCGCCGTCTGGCAAATGGTCTAAACCTAATTTTTCACCACTTACGCCTACAAATTTTTCAACATAAGAGTACCACGGAGCTAAATCCTTGTAGCGAATGGGCCAGTCGATACCGATGCCTTCTTTGGCATTGGCTTCAAAATCTAAATCACTCCAGCGATACACGTGTTTTCCCCAAGTAAGCGAACGGCCGCCAACATGATTACCACGAATCCAGTCAAAACGCTGTTTTTCTTGGTAAGGGTTATCAATATCGTTTGTGAAAAAGTGTTTTACCGATTCACCTACAAAACCACTTCTAATTTGAATATGCTGTTTTTGCTGGTCTTCATAACTGAGTCCGCCACGATGAGCCATATCCCAATGGTCTTGCATCATCGTTGGATAATCTTCCACGTGGTTCACCATTCTTCCTTTTTCAAGGACTAAGGTTTTCAAGCCTTTTTCCGAAAGTTCTTTAGCAGCCCAACCGCCACTCATGCCAGAGCCAATCACGATGGCATCATAGCTATAATCTTTATTGATTTTTGTGTTAAGATTTGGCATAAATTAATTATTAAATTGCATTCCTCTAAGGTCGAGTTTATTTTTTAGAAATGCAATTTGCCTCATCAAGAATGTGTCAAAAACAAACTTGACTCTCGCACAATCAGCTCAGAACGCAAAGTAATTGTATTGGTTGCATCTAAATTAAAATTGCCTTTCAGGTGATTAATCATACTTTTTACCGCCATTTCTCCCATTTCTTTGGCAGGATAATGAATGGTAGTGAGTTTTGGAGAAATTACTTGGGATACTGGGTCATTATTAAAACCAACCACCGCAATATCATTTGGCACAGTAATATCCAAATCCTTTAAAGTGGCAATACAACTTACTGCACACAAATCACTGGATACAAAAAGGGCATCTGGTTTAATTGGAAGTGCTTTTATGCGATGAGCTACTTCTTTTCCTGCTTCAAGACTTAAAGCTGTAACCCACACATTTTCAGATTTGAAAAGTATCCCAGATTCAGAAAGTGCTTGCTGATAGCCTTTCAGACGGTCGGAATATACATTTCTTTTTAAATTACCTGTTATGTGAATAATATTTTTAAAACCCTGTTCAATCAGGTGTTTTGTAGCTTCATAACCGCCTTTGGCATTATCAATGACGATATTGGGGCAATCACTATTTTCAAAAATACGGTCGAAGAAAATTAAGGGAATCTTCTTTTTCAAGAAAGGCTGAAAGTGTTCAAAAGAATCGGTATCAAAAGCTACTGAAACCAACAAACCATCTACACGACTATTGAACATGGTTTTAGTATTGGCGATTTCTTTTCTTTGAGATTCTAATGATTGACTAATGATTAAATTAAAACCTTCATCATTGGCAACTTTTTCCATGCCAGCAATAACGGTTGACATGATATAACTGTTCAGTCTCGGTACGATTACACCGATAGTATTGGTTTTTTGCTTGCGTAAATTACTGGCAAATTTATTAGAACGATAACCCAATTCTTCTGCTTTAGCATTAATCAGCACTTTTGTTTTTTCATTGATGGCTGGATGATTATTTAACGCTCTACTAACAGTTGCGGGAGATAATTGTAGCTGACTAGCAATGTCATAAATGGTTATTTCTTTGCCCATGATATAAGTTTTATAATCAGCATCATTTTCTGGGAATTAGAAAATATGTTTATCTGAGTCTTCAATTGAATAATTATGTTACAAGTATAAAACAATTTTATGCAACAATTAGAATAATTGCATTTATTAATATTTGTTAAGCTTTAACCTTACTTAACCTGTTTGTTTAAATAAAGGGCTAAAATGCTTATTTTAGGCAATTTAAGTTATTTTTATTGATTGCAATAATAATATATTTCAAATAATAATTGTAAAAAAACCAATGCAACCGATTGCATAATAAAAATTAATTTTCATCTTTACATCGTCATTGAAAAATTATTTGACGTTCAGATAAGTAGAAGTCTGTCATGAGGATACTTTTTGGAAAGAAGACTATGAAAATCATTTTAAATTTTGATAAATGCTATGTCACAAGAAGAGAAAAACATCATATCAAGAAGACAATTTCTTGATTTAGGTATCAAAGGAACCTTGGCAAGTACGGTGATTGCAGGTTTTCCCACGATTGTTCCAGCTTCGGTATTTGGGAAAAATGCTCCAAGTAATCGAATCAATATTGGTGCGATTGGAACTGGAAGAATTTCCCGTGGTCATGATATGCCAGGTGTTTGGAAGTATGATAATGCTCAAATTATGGCAGTTTGCGATGTGGATGGTAATCGTGCTGACTTAGCAAAAAAATTAGTGAATGAGTATTATACCAAAAAATCGGGAAAAGATTTTGATGGTGTAAAGGCTTATACAGATTACCGTGAATTATTGTTGAATAAAGATATTGATGCTGTTTTGGTAAGTACGCCAGACCATTGGCATGCTCCGATTGTGATTCATGCCGTTGGTGCAAAAAAGGATGTTTATATGCAAAAACCTGCTTCTTTGACGATTTCGGAAGGAAGAATGATGGCAGATGCTGTAAAAAAATCGGGAAGAATCGTACAAGTTGGCTCACAGCAACGTTCGTCTAATCAATTTAGATATGCCGCCGAATTGGTCAGAAATGGCAGAATCGGTACTTTGAAAACGGTTTATGTAGGTTTGCCGGGCGACCCATCGGGCGATGAAGAGGCAGAAATGCCAATTCCGAAAAACTTAAATTATGATATGTGGCTTGGCACAACGCCCGAAGTATATTATACCGAAAAAAGAGTGCATCCACAAGTTGGTTTTGACCGTCCGGGTTGGTTGCGTTGCGAACAATTTGGAGCGGGTATGATTACTGGTTGGGGTTCACATCATATCGACTGTGCACACTGGGCGATGAATACAGAACATACGGGACCAATCGAAATTTGGGGGAAAGCAGATTTCCCTAAAAAAGGACTTTGGAATGTTCATGGTATTTTTACGACAGAAGCCATGTATGAAAATGGCGTAAGAATGGTAGTAAGTAATGAATTGCCGAATGGTATCAAATTTGAAGGTACAGAAGGGTGGATTTTTGTTTCGAGAGGCGATTCATCGGTTACAGCCAGCGATCCAATTGCAAAACAAATGGCCGCTAAAGCCCTTGATGCCAGCGACCCAAAAATTATTACTTCGGTGATTGGCGAAAACGAAATTCACTTGCCCGTGAGTAAAGACCATCATGGCAACTGGTTGGAAAGTATTGTTTCCAGAAAAGAACCTATTGCACCTGCGGAAGTTGGGCATCGTTCATGTACAGCTTGTTTGTTACACCATGCAGCAATGAAATTGAATCGTAAATTGTACTGGAATCCAAAACAAGAACGATTTATCAATGACCCAGAAGCGAATTTATTATTAGCCAGAGAACAAAGAAAACCTTATGCGATAAAAATATAATGGATTTCGGGTGTCGGATTTCAGATTTCGGATTTAGAAATATGACATAGCTTTCGGCTTTCAGATTTATAATTAATACACAGAGAAACGCAGAGCATACACAGAGTTTCTCAGAGATTAGCGAAAATACGCTGTGAAACTCATTAAAACTCTGAGAACCTCTGTGTATAAAATTGACCCTCAATCAATTAATAAAGCAAATAGAAAAAAGCTCAAGGCTCATAACTCACAGCTAAAAAATACCATGAAATATATTCATATCAATAAAACACTGTTAAGTATAAGTTTGGGTTTGTCTTCGGCTGTTTTTGCACAAAGTCAAAAACAAACCGTAAAACTTATTACACTTGACCCTGGACATTTTCATGCGGCTTTGGTGCAGAAAAATATGTATCCAGAAGTAAGTCCGACCGTGCAAGTATATGCACCTGTGGGAAATGATTTGCATTATCATTTAGATAGAATTAATTCCTACAATTCAAGGGCTGATAAGCCGACGGATTGGCATGAAAAAATATATGCAGGCAATGATTATCTGGAAAAAATGCTTGCTGATAAAGCAGGAAATGTAGTCGTGATTGCAGGGAATAATAGAATTAAAGCCGATTATTTGGCAAAGTCTATCGGTGCAGGCTTTAATGTTCTTTCAGATAAACCGATGATTATTGATGCCAAAGATTTTCCGAAACTGCAAGCTACTTTTAAAAAAGCATCTGAAAAGAAAGTACTGCTTTATGATATTATGACCGAGCGTTATGAAATCAGTACGATGTTGCAAAGGGCTTTTTCGATGATTCCTTCGGTTTTTGGTAAACTTGAAAAAGGTACACCCGAAAACCCAGCCGTTACCAAAGAAAGCGTTCATCATTTCTATAAATATGTTTCTGGAAGTGTATTGACAAGACCTACTTGGTTTATGGATGTAGCCCAGCAAGGCGAAGGGATTGTAGATGTTACGACGCATTTGGTCGATTTGATTCAATGGGAATGTTTTCCAGAACAAATCATTGATTACAAAAAAGACATCAAAATCACCAATGCTAAACGTTGGACGACAGATATGACTTTAAATCAATTTAAAACCATTACTAAAACAGAAGGTTTTCCAACATTTTTGAAGAAAGATTTAGCCAACGACACTACTTTAAAAATCTATGCAAATGGCGAAATCAATTATCAATTGAAAGGCGTTCATGCCAAAGCTTCTGTGATTTGGGCTTATAAAGCACCCGAAGGCGGTGGCGATACGCATTACTCCATTATGCGTGGCACAAAAGCCAATCTCATCATTCGTCAAGGAGCAGAACAAGCTTATAAGCCTACTTTATACATTGAACCTGTGAATGTTTCGGGTAATTATGAAGCAGAGCTTTCAAAGGCAGTAGCTGATTTACAAAAGGATTTTGCAGGAATTTCGGTGAAAAAAAATGCCAAAGGTTGGGAAGTAATCATCCCAGAAAAGTACAAAGAAGGACATGAAGCACATTTTGGAAGAGTGACAGAAAAATACTTAGAATTTCTGAAAGTAGGAAAGCTACCGAAATGGGAAGTACCGAATATGATTTCAAAGTATTATACCACCACTAAGGCTTTAGAATTAGCTAAGAAAAGTAAATCAGGTAAATAACAACTGAAACAAATCATGGAAAAGGAACAAAATAAACGTAGAGATTTTATTAAAAACACAATTACTTCGGCGGCAGGTTTAGTATTATTACCCAATGTTTCTCAGGAAATAATGGCTAATTCTACCAAAAGTCAAACGAGTGTTTCACCCTATCTTCATAAAAATATTGCTCCTAAAATCAAATTTGCCGTGATTGGCATGAATCATGGACATATTTATGGTCAAGTAGAAGCCGTTATTCGTGGCGGTGGAGAGTTGGTTGCATATTTTGCAAAAGAGGCAGATTTGTTGAGCAATTTTGCTAAAAGACATCCCAATGCTAAACAGGCTTCAAGCGAAGCAGAAATTTTGGAAGATAAGTCTATACAATTGGTTTTGAGTTCTGCGATTGCCAGTGAAAGAGCGCCTTTAGGCATCAGAGTAATGAAACATGGTAAAGATTTTATGTCTGACAAACCGGGCATTACTACACTTGAACAATTGGCAGAAGTAAGAAAAGTACAAAAAGCAACTAAGCAAATTTATTCAATTATGTTCAGTGAACGCTTTGAAAACAAAGCTACTGTAAAGGCTGGAGAATTGGTAAAAGCTGGAGCAATCGGAAAAGTAGTTCAAACAATTGGCATGGGTCCACATAGAATCAATCTTGCGTCGAGACCAGCTTGGTTTTTTGATAAAAAACAATTTGGTGGTATCCTTTGCGACATTGGCTCTCATCAATGCGACCAATTTTTATTCTTTACAGGTTCAACGAAAGCGGAAGTTGTAAGCTCGCAAGTAGCGAATTATACCCATAAACAATATTCTCAGTTTGAAGATTTTGGCGACATGGTTTTGCGTGGAAACGAAGGAACAGGCTATGTAAGAGTCGATTGGTTTTCACCAGATGGTTTAAAAACATGGGGTGACGGTCGCTTGACGATTCTTGGTACAGAAGGCTATATCGAAATCCGTAAAAATATCGATATTGCACTTCGTGATACAGGAAATAATTTATACTTGGTGAATAACAAAGAAACTAAATATATAGATTGTAGCAATGAAGTATTGCCTTATGGAGAACAATTAGTAAACGATATTGTGAACCGTACAGAAACAGCCATGAGCCAAGAACACTGCTTTTTAGCCACAGAATTGTCGATAAAGGCACAAAAAATGGCTCGTACTTTGGTTTAGGTTTTTAGCTTTGAGAAATGAGCGACGAGCTTTTTTATCATTAAACCAAAAAAATAAAGCGATGTAGCGGCAACCCTTGCGGTTGCCCTTCCATTGCATTAAGGCAACCGCAAGGGTTGCCGCTGCAAAGACAAATTCAGAAATTTTTAATAAATAGATTTATTGAGAATTAAGTACTTGTTTATCAATAATTTAATTAAAAATTAAAAACTCAAAATTCACAACTCAGATGATGAACACAATGCGTTGGTTTGGCCCCAACGACCCAGTTTCTTTGATGCACATTCGCCAAGCAGGTTGTACAGGCGTAGTTTCTGCCTTGCACCAAATACCTGTTGGAGAAGTTTGGACAATTGAAAAAATCAAAGAACGTATTCAAATCATTGAAGTGGATAATGATAAATTTACTCCCCTTACTTGGGCGGTTGTAGAGAGTTTACCAGTTCACGAAGACATCAAAAAAGGTTTATCTTCGAGAGAAATCTACATTGAAAACTACAAGATTTCACTCCGAAATTTAGCAACTTGTGGCATCAAAACGGTTTGCTATAATTTCATGCCCGTATTGGATTGGTCACGAACAAATCTGAATTATGAAATGCCCGATGGCTCAAAAGCCTTGCGTTTTGTTTGGGAAGATTTTGCACTTTTTGATTTATACATTCTGAAAAGAGTAAAAGCTCCTTTAGATTATTCAGAAGAAGTACAAGCTTCAGCTTTGGAGAAATTTCAGAAAATGTCTGCCGAAGAAATCGCTTCGCTGACGAATACCGTTTTATTAGGTTTACCCGGTTCGGAAGAAGCATTTGAACTAAATAATTTTCAAGCTTTATTAGATAATTACAAACATATCGGTGATGCAGAACTGCGAGCAAACTTATATTATTTCATTCAGCAAATTGCTCCATTGGCACAAGAATTAGGTGTGAATTTATGTATTCATCCCGACGACCCACCAAAATCTTTGTTAGGTTTGCCCAGAGTCGTAAGTACTGAAAATGACTTAGCTCAATTGATGGACGCTTGCGATGTAGTAGCCAACGGCATTACTTTTTGTACGGGTTCTTTGGGCGTTCGAGAAGATAATGATTTACCAAAAATGATTCAACGCTTTGGTGAACGCATTCATTTTATTCATTTGAGAAGTACAAAAAGAGAAGAAAATCCATTGAACTTTCACGAAGCCGCACATTTGGCAGGCGATGTTGATATGTACGAAGTGGTGAAAGCAATTGTGTTGGAACAAAATCGTAGAAAAGCCGCCAATGAAGGTGTTTTTGCGATTCCGATGCGACCAGACCACGGACATTTAATGTTAGACGATTTAGAGAAAACAGGAGAAATTAAATCATATCCTGGTTACGCTGCCATTGGTCGATTGAAAGGTTTAGCAGAATTAAGAGGGTTACAAATGGGGATTGAACGTAGTTTGGAGAGTTAAAAGAAATTTGAACGTCTCGCTCTTTCTTTTAATTTAAAGTATAACCTAAGAATATATAAATACTTGATAATCAAAATAAAATAACCTCACCCCCGACCCCTCTCCTGCTGAGAGGGGAGAAAAGTTTGTAGTTTAAAGCTCCCCTCTCAACAGGAGAGGGGCTGGGGGTGAGGTTACACAACAAAAATGTTCAAAAAAATACTTTACCTTTTATTGCTTTGCCTAAGCACAAAAACCTTTGCAGACGATGGCTATCGTTTGTGGTTGAAATATGATTTAATCAAGAATCAGCAAGAACGAGAAAGCTATGCTCGGCATACAAAATTCATTGTGGCAAATACGGAATTTGAAATCCTTAAAACGGCTTCAAGTGAATTGCAATTGGGTTTAAAAGGCTTATTGGGTAAAACTGTTCCTGTTGTTGCTACTTCAAAAAGTACTGGAGGGATTATTTTTCAATTGACTTCCAATAAAGATTTAAACGAAGAAGGCTATTCGATTACAACCCAAAATGGTAATATCGTCATCAATGCCAATACTGAAAAAGGCATTTTGTACGGTACTTTTGAATTACTCAGAAGTATTCAAACGGGAAAATCTTTGACGAATATTTCGATGGTAAGTAATCCTAAAATTCAATACAGAATGTTGAATCATTGGGACAATCCACTCGGAACAATCGAAAGAGGTTACGCTGGTTCTTCTCTCTGGAAATGGTACGAACTACCCGAAAATATCGACCCACGCTATAAAGACTATGCCCGTGCGAATGCTTCAATTGGTATCAACGCCACGGTGGTAAATAATGTAAATGCCAGTGCAAGATTTATGACAAAAGAGTACTTGTTGAAAGTAAAAGCTTTAGCAGATGTTTTTCGTCCTTATGGCATCAAAGTATTTTTATCTGTCAATTTTGCAGCTCCGAAAATTCTCAAAGGAGCAAAAACTTCCGACCCACTCGACCCACAAGTGCGTGCTTGGTGGCAGGCAAAAACAAAAGAAATCTATAGCATTATACCAGATTTTGGAGGATACTTGGTAAAAGCTAATTCTGAAGGAGAACCCGGCCCACAAGATTTTGGCAGAACTCATGCCGACGGAGCAAATATGTTGGCAGAAGCGCTGAAACCATATTCTGGCGTAGTGATTTGGCGGGCATTCGTGTATAAATCAAGTTCAAAAGACGATCCTAAAGGCGACCGCTACAAAGAGGCTTACAAAGACTTCAAACCTTTGGACGGACAATTTGATAAAAAAGTAATTGTACAAGTAAAAAATGGGCCGATAGATTTTCAGCCACGTGAGCCTTTTCATCCGCTTTTTGGAGCAATGCCGAAAACGCCTTTGGCAATGGAGTTTCAGATTACACAAGAGTACTTAGGTTTTACTACCAATTTGGTGTATTTAGCTCCATTGTTTAAAGAGTGCTTAGAATCAGATACTTATGTGAAAGGAAAGGGTTCTACAGTGGCAAAAGTTGTGGATGGTTCTTTGCATAATTATCAATTAACTGCCATCGCTGGAGTCGCCAATACGGGTTCGGATAGAAATTGGACAGGACATTTTATGTCGCAAGCCAATTGGTATGCTTTTGGTCGTTTGGCTTGGAATCATGAATTATCATCAGAACAAATTGCTGATGAATGGGTGAAAATGACATTAAGCCATGAGCCAAAAACGGTTAAAACTGTCACCAAACTTTTGATAGAATCTCGTGAAAACTATGTGAATTTTACTACTCCTTTGGGTTTACATCATATCATGGGGCAAGGTATTCACTTTGGACCAGAACCGTGGTTGATGAAAAGCGACCGTCCCGATTGGGCTTCGGCGTATTATCATCGTGCAGATACTTTAGGAATTGGTTTCGACAGAACAAAAAATGGTTCGGAAGCACTTTTACTTTACACGCCAGAAGTACAAAATCAATGGAATGACCCAGCCAAAACGCCTTTACCGTACTTATTGTGGTTTCATCATGTTGGCTGGAAAACAAAATTATCAACAGGCAATATCCTTTGGGACGAACTCTGTACTCGCTATTACACAGGTTTACAATCTGTAAAAGATATGCGTAAAGCATGGAATACGGTAAAACCCAATATTGACAAAGAGATTTTTGAAGACGTAGCTGGACGTTTGGCAGTACAAGAAAGAGAAGCCATTTGGTGGAGAGACGCTTGTGTTTTGTATTTCCAACAATATTCAAAAATGCCAATTCCTGCTCAATTCCCGAAACCAGAAAGGAGTTTGGAAGAAGTTAAAAAATTGGTGGAGATTTATCAGTTGAGGTAGTTTTTTAGCTGTGAGCGATGAGCTCTGAGCTTAAAGTTTGACACAAAGTAACACAAAGAATTAAAAGAGTTTCACAGAATTTTGTTATGATAATATTTCTCTGTGAAACTCTTAAAAGCTCCGCTAAACTCAGTGTCATAAATGCGTTCTTAAATACTTTAAATTAAAAAGCTCATAGCTCACCGCTCGTAGCTAACAGCTTAAAAAAACTTATGTTTTCATTACAAGGAAAAATTGCCCTAATTACTGGGGGCGGAAGTGGAATTGGCTTTGCCATTGCTCAGTGCATGATTCAAGCAGGAGCGAAAGTAGTCATCACGGGCAGACGTGAACAAATGTTGAAAGATGCCGTAGCTGAATTGGGCGAAAATGCTTTTTATTTCGTCAATGATGTAACGGCTTTAGAACATTTAGAAGATTTAGTGGAGCAAATTGAAACGCAAATTGGTGCGATAGATATTTTGGTCAATAATGCTGGAATCAATATGAAAAAGTTTGCTATAGAAGTAAGCGACGAAGATTTCAGCCGGATTGTCAATACCAATTTGAATGCCGTTTTCGCTTTGACTCGTACTTGTGCTAAAAGAATGTTGGTCCGCAAGAGTGGTACAATTTTAATGATTTCTTCCATGGCTGCCTATTATGGTATTGATAGAGTAGTGGCTTATACCGCTTCAAAATGTGGCGTGGAAGGCATGGTAAAAGCTTTGGCAATGGAATTTTCAACACAAAATGTGCGAGTAAATGCCATAGCACCAGGATTTATCGAAACGGCAATGTCAAAAACCGCCATGAATTCTGACCCAGCTCGTAAACACAAAGCCCTCGACAGAACACCAATGGGTTATTTTGGTCAGCCCGAGGATATTGGTATGGCAGCAGTATTTTTATCTTCCGAAGAAGCAAAATATATTACAGGAGCTTCGCTTCCTGTGGATGGAGGAAATTCTATTGGATTTTAAGCGATAGGCATTAAGCTGTATGCTTTAGGCTATCAGCTACAAAACATTTAAAGCTTACAGCCTAAAGCCTACCGCTTAAAGCAAATAAAGTGTTCCGATGTGTTCTATGATTTTATTGTAATAATCTTGAAAAAGATAGATATTATCATAAATTTGTCTAATTGAATTCGATTTCAATCATAAAAGACAAATCCAAGGACTTACAACTCAAAGCTCAAAGCTTACAGCTCATTTCAAATTTTATTATCCATGAAAAAACAATTTTTAACTGCTTTATTTCTTGCCAGCTCAATGGCTGTTTTTGCACAAAGTAAAAAACCTATTTCTCAACCTTTGGTTTCGCATATTTTTACTGCTGACCCCTCGGCACATGTATTTAATGGGAAAATCTATATTTATCCTTCACATGATATTGAATCTAACACAAAGCAAAATGATGATGGCGGTCACTTTGATATGAAAGATTACCATATTTTATCAATGGATAAAATTGGTGGAAAAGTAAAAGATAATGGCGTTGCTTTGGATATTAAAGATATTCCTTGGGCTGGTCGTCAATTGTGGGCGCCAGATGCAGCTTTCAAAAATGGTACTTATTATTTGTACTTTCCCGTGAAAGATAAAAATGATGTTTTCAGAATGGGCGTAGCTACGAGTAAAAGTCCTGTTGGTCCATTTAAAGCTGAGAAAGAACCAATCAAAGGAAGTTTCAGTATTGACCCAAGTGTATTTAAAGATACTGATGGCAATTATTATATGTACTTCGGTGGTATTTGGGGTGGACAATTACAACGTTGGAAAACAGGTACTTATGAACAGAATGGAAAGTTGCAAGATGATAGTCAACCTGCATTATCTCCTAAAATTGCAAAATTGAGTAAAGATATGTTAAGCTTTTCCGAAGAAGCAAAAGACGTAAAAATCCTTGATAAAAACGGAAATGAATTATTAGCAGGCGATAATAAAAAACGTTTTTTTGAAGCTTCTTGGGTTCATAAATACAAAGGGAAATATTACTTTTCTTATTCAACAGGTGATACTCATTTAATTGCATACGCTACTGGCGACAAACCTTATGGTCCCTTTACCTATCAAGGTGTGGTATTGAACCCTGTTGATGGCTGGACAAACCACCATTCAATTGTTGAGATTAAAGGAAAATGGTATTTATTTTATCACGATGTTCAATTGTCAGGAAAAACACATTTAAGAAACGTTAAAGTGACGGAATTGAAACATAATCCTGATGGAAGTATTCAGACAATCACCGCTTACAAATGATTCTTTAACAATTAACTATGAAAAAATCAGGTACTTACCGTTGGACGATTGTCGCCCTGTTATTCTTTGCCACCACCATCAATTATCTTGACAGACAAGTAATTGGCTTATTAAAACCGACACTCGAAAAAGAATTATCTTGGACAGAAAGCGATTACTCTAAAGTTGTCATGGCTTTTACGGCAGCCTATGCCATTGGTTTATTGATATTCGGAAGAATTATTGATAAAATCGGTACTAAATTGGGCTATACTATTTCCATTATTATTTGGAGTATCGCCGCAATTTTTCATGCAGCTGCCAAAACTACTTTAGGCTTTAGCATTGCCAGAGCCTCTTTAGGATTTGGTGAAGCTGGGAATTTCCCTGCCGCTATCAAATCAGTGGCGGAGTGGTTTCCTAAAAAAGAAAGAGCTTTAGCAACAGGAATTTTTAATTCAGGGGCAAATATTGGAGCAGTTGTTGCACCCATTATGGTTCCTTGGATTTTGGGAGCTTATGGTTGGGAAGAAGCCTTTATCATCACAGGTGCGATAGGTTTTGTTTGGTTGATATTCTGGTGGCTTATTTATGAATTGCCTGCACGCAAGAAAAACCTTTCAGCCGAAGAATTCCAACATATCCACAGCGATAATGAAGAAGAAATTACAGGTGCTTCTGTACCGTGGCTTCAATTATTTAAGTATAAACAAACATGGGCTTTTGTAGCGGGTAAATTCCTGACCGACCCAATTTGGTGGTTTTTCTTGTTCTGGTTGCCTTCTTATTTTTCTTCAACTTTTGCCTTAGACTTAAAAAAGCCAAGTTTACATTTAGCAGTACTTTATACTTGTACAACCATTGGAAGTATCGGTGGCGGATATTTGTCGGGTTATTTTATCAAAAAAGGTTGGACGGTCTTCAAAGCTAGAAAAACAGCGATGTTTATTTTTGCGATTGCCGTAACACCCATTATGTTAGCTCGTTACGCTTCTGATATTTGGGTTGCTGTATTTTTGATAAGCTTGGCAGCTTCGGCTCATCAGGCTTGGAGTGCCAATATTTTCACCATTGTTTCAGATATGTTTCCGAAAAAAGCCATTAGTTCAGTTGTAGGCATTGGCGGAATGGCAGGTTCTTTAGGAGGCGTTTTATTCCCTTACTTCATCGGAATTATTTTGGATAAGTACAAATTATTGGGTGACCTCAACGGTGGCTATAATATCATCTTCTTAGTTTGCGGATTTGCGTATTTGTTGGCTTGGGGAGTTATTCATTTACTAACCCCCAAAATGAAAAAAGTAGATTTGTAAATAAGGTGAAGTATAAACCATAAAATCCCCCAATTAGTAATTTACTGATTGGGGGATTTTTGTTTTTGGGTAGCTTTATAGGATGTTGGTTAAGCGAAGTAATAAACCAATAAAGAATTAACAGTGTGCAAAGTTTTGAATCATAAATGAGGAATGTATAATTGACATAACGCTAAATGAAAGTGCCATAACGCCAAAGTGAATAAGGATAACGCCAGATGTAAATGACATATATCAAGATTAAATAGACTTAACGCTAAATACAAGTGGCAATTATCAAGATTAAATAGACTTAACGCTAAATACAAGTGGCAATTATCAAGATTCAAGTGCCTTGTCACTAAATGTAAGTGACATATATCAAGATTAAAATGCCTTATCACTAAATGTAAATGACATATATCAAGATTAAAGAGCCTTATCACTAAATGCAAGTGGCATATATCAAGATTAAAGAGCCTTATCACTAAATGTAAGTGACATATATCAAGATTAAAATGGACACTATCCCTAATTTTGTGTAAGTTGTTTTTTGTATTGATTATTTGTTTTTGATTCTTTGGTCAAAAATAAGGTAAAATTGGTTGATAATAATTCCCCAGTTATGAATGGGTTTAGT
>NZ_JAYGIL010000052.1:0-18312 GCF_034931025.1 Arcicella gelida
GACTTATCCATAAAAATGACAATTATTGTTGCTAAGTTATTTAAAGTTTTTTGTTGGGGCTTTGATTTTTTAAAAAATCAAAGCCCCAACAAAACTTACACAACTAAGGGGAGGGTGCCTTAAAATGGCTTATCACTAAATGTAAATGCCATATATCAAGATTAAAGAGCCTTATCACTAAATGTAAGTGACATATATCAAGATTAAAATGCCTTATTACTAAATGCAAATGGCATATATCAAGATTAAAATGGCTTATTACTAAATGTAAATGTCATATATCAAGATTAAAGAGCCTTATCACTAAATGCAAGTGGCAATTATAAAGATTGAGATGCCTTAATTCTAAAATGGATTAGCATAACGCCGAATATAAATACTATATATTAATAGTAATTATCATATTTGCATAAGTTTATACAGCCATAATTTGTATTTATATTAAGAAGACTTACCGTAAAATAAGTTATTTGTAATTAGTGGATGGAATGTTTTTGATTGATACCTTGAATAGGTATATTAGGATTTGAAATTAGTAACAATATAAAAAGTACTACAAAACTTTCGCATATTAGCGAGTTGTGCGTAATTAAATCGACCCTTCTATGTTGGACAAAGCCGAAAACTATCAAAGTCATTTAGACTATTTTTCTTCGAAAAAAATAGATGTGACGCATCCAGGTTTTTATGATGACGAGAAATTTATTAAACTAGAGCAGACCAATCCAAATTTACTTGACAACTACGCCAGTTTTGTTTCACAAAAAGTATTTAATAAAGACTACTTATCCAACGCAGAACGTGTAATAAAAAAAACAGCAGAATTATTATTTGAACAACTTCATAAAGATGGACGACAAGGTGCCTGTACTGACGCTTCAATGGCTATGAGCCGAATTCTAGAAAAAGAAGGCATTTGGAATTATCAAGTAAAAGGTAGTTTGACAATTACATTTCCTAATCAAACCAACATCAAGCGAAAATATTTTTGGTCTGTTGACCAAGGCAATTATGTTGCAGCTCATTCGTGGTTGATTGCACCACCATATAAAATTATCGACATCACTGTCCGACAACAAGCATATAAACAAGGCGAAACACAATTTTTACCAAATCTCATCTTAAAAAAAGAAACAAAGTTTTCTACACTAGAATTGGAAGACATTGTCGAGCCAAATTTACTATCCCTATTTTATAATCAGTATGGAAAAAACAAGACCAAAATAATAAATGCGATTTCACCAAACCTTCAATCATTTTCAAATCTGTTTAAGCCGGAAGTAGTTGAAGAAAATGGTGTAATTTTCAAATATTCATCAACAGGAATTGTAGCACCAGACTTGCCATTTGAGCAAGCAACCTCATTGAAGTTAAATGGACTATACGGAATTGATATTTACAACAAGATTATTAAACCACAACTTCAAGACTAACTACCCTCGCTGTTTCAAGTTTTTAAACTTGAAACAGCGAGGGCAGGTTTTTGCCTGCTTTTTTGTTTTTAAAGCTTCAGAAGGTGTAAAAAGCTATTTCTGTTTTCTCAGGCATATAAATTGCCTTACCCATAAATCAATTTTTATTGGTGTTTTCGTTTTGGCTCTCCTACGTTTATTCTATATGTTTGCATGGGTAGTTCTTTCACGGCCTATCGTTAGTAGCCTGGCGTTACGAACGCTCTGTAAGACAATTTAACAACCGAAAATAGTTAGACTTTTCGTATCATAATCAAATCTAAACGTATCAAATCGTATCATTAAGTGTTTGCGGATTCAAATCATAATCGTTTTTTTGCGTATCAAATCGTATCAAATCGTATCAAATCGTATCAAATCGTATCAAAATGGAGAACGGAGTATATAATTTTAAACTGAACATTGATTGGAAGCTGATTAACTTAATTAGTGAAATAGACCGCTTTGATGCAAATTGGACAGCCATTGAACGAAAAGAAGGACAAAGCCTCAAAGAGTTGAAAAGTATTGCCACTGTGCGAAGCGTAGGGGCTTCAAACCGAATTGAGGGTAATAAAATGAGCGATGAAGAAGTTGACGTGTTACTACAAAAAATTGACATATCAAAACTTACCGACAGAGATTCGCAGGAAGTAGTCGGTTATTTTGAAGTATTGGATTTGATTTCGGAATCTTACGAAAACATTAATCTTACCGAAAGCCATATTAAAGGTTTACACAATAGTTTGATGAAATATAGTGCCAAAGACCAATGGCATAAAGGCAATTATAAGGCACATAGCAACGCCGTTGAAGCCTCATTTCCTGATGGTACACAACAAATCATTTTTCAAACAACCGAAGCGGGGTTTGCTACTGAGGATGCCATAAGAAAGCTAATCAATTGGTATAATTCGGAGAAGGTAGTACATCCCATAGTCAAAATAGCATCCTTTGTTTATGATTTTTTGAGCGTTCACCCTTTTCAAGACGGAAATGGAAGGTTGAGTCGTTTAATTTCAACACTATTATTGCTCAAAAACGGATATAAATGGATACAATACGTGAGTTTTGAGCATGAGATTGAAAACCGAAAAAACGAATATTATCAGGTTCTTAGAAGTTGTCAAGCACAACGTCCCAACGAAGATGTTACTGTTTGGATGCAATTCTTTTTGAGTTGTTTGTCAAATATTCAAGCTCAACTTATGATGAAATTGAATAAAACTGGTTTGGAAACACAACTTTCGCCCAAGGAAAAATCAATTTTTACGATTATTCAAAATCGCCCCAACATTCAGTCGGGAGAAATTTCTGAAAAATTGGCGATACCATCACCTACTGTAAAACGTATTCTATCGGAGTTAATCAATAAAGGATTGATTGAAAAACAAGGTAATGGGCGAAATGTAAGTTACACGATAAAATAGATGAAGATAAAAGTTAATAATACCAGAAACTGAGCAAATTGCTTAAACTGTTAGTGTAAATTTATTTTTTACTCAATTTGATAGATAGTCCACATATCCCAACTAGCGCAAGTGTTAAGCATAGCGTCACTTGCGCTAAACTTTCATTCAGTTTGAAACTGAATGAAAAAAACGTCCAAGACACAGTCTTGAACGAGAGGTGTTACAAAGGCATCACTTATATACTTCCAAAAATCTCTTTTGAAAGTTTTGCATCTAAATCGTATAAATCTTTTCTAAAATTTATTTGTCCAGTATTGTCAACCCAAGTTGTAAAGTAAACAATATAAACGGGAACGGTTGGGCGAACACGAATGCCGTATTCTTTATCGGTTTTCAGAATTTTATTTACTCTATTTTCATTCCAAGTAGAATCTTTTCTTAATAAATAAAGTGCTAATCGGTTCGGTTCAGCTACTCTTATACATCCATGGCTGAAAGCTCGTTTTGATTCATTGAATAATCCTTTTGATGGCGTATCGTGTAAGTAAATACTGAAATTGTTCGGGAACAAAAACTTTATTTTTCCAAGTGCATTATCGTCTCCCGGTTTTTGTCGGAAAGTAAAAGGCACATTCTCATTGTCTTTATATTTATTCCAATTGATTTTATTCGGATTCACCACGGTATTACCCGAAAGTACTTCCATGTTATTATCAGACAAATAACCAGCATTTCGCTTGAGTTTCTGTAATATTTCATTCTTTACAATACTTGTCGGAATTCCCCAATATGGATTTAATACAATGGTCGATAAATTTCCTTTGAAAATACTTGTTTGCGTGGCAGTTTTTCCAACGACCACATTCATTGCCCAAGCCTGTTTGCCATTTTCAAAAACATGTAATCTGAATTCTGGAATATTAATCAACAAATAATCTTTTTCTAGTTCAACTGGAACCCATCTAAGGCGTTCCATATTAATCATGATTTGTTTGATTCTGTCTTCAATAGGTTGATTCAACTCTTTAATAGTAGCAAGGTCTAATTCACCGTTTTTGGATAAACCCATTCTAAGTTGAAACCTTTTAACCGCTTTTGCCAATGAATCTGTAAAAGCAATACTTCCATCATTTTCTTGGAGGTCGCCAGTGAGCAATAAATGTTTTTTAACATTGACAATACAGGAGTCACTATCGCCCATTGCGATTACTTTTTTGTTAGAAACTATTTGTTGCCAACCACCTTTTTGTTGAATGTCACGATATTCTCTTAGCTTCTTTTTTAAGCGAATATAATATTGATTAACAGGTTCTTGTATTTTTTCACCTTTAGAAAGCGATACAAGTAAATCCAATAAAGTTTGATAATTTTTCTTTTTTCGAGGAATAAACCATTCTAAATCTAATGGATTTTTGGTGATACCATTGTATGCTTTTTCTGCATATTTAAAAAAAGTAGCAGTCAATAATAATTCTAATTGTTGTACTTCGCTTTGTTGAGTTTGAAACTTTTTTTCATCAGCCTGAGCGGCTAATATTAAGTTTTCCATTTGAGCATTATCAAAGCTATTATCATCAAAATCTTTTTGATAAGCCTGCAATTGATTATAAAAAATAGAAACAGAATGAGATAATCCGTTTTTAGTAATCCATGCCAATTGATAGTTTCGTCTTGTATAAAACTCATGGATTTCTTCTTGAATGGTATCTGAAACAGGAAAGGTTTTAAGGAAAGCTGTGATTGAAGCAGAATCCAAGACCAAATCATTATAGTTCTGTGACTGATAAATGCTTGAATCTGGCAAAATACCTCTCTTTTTCCTTTTCTCTTTATTACAACTCTGAATAATTATCAGGAAAAATAAAGCAAAGAATAAGCTCAAAAATAAAGGATATGTTTTTTTATTATTTTTCATAGGAGTATATAAATTAGAGCTTGCTGAATGATTGAGTATTTACCTAAAATTTATGATAAAAACGGCGTAGTACTTTAAGAATGATGAATATAAAGTAAACTACCGTTTGCCAATACTGGAATTACTTTTGGAATCAAATCATTCGGTAAAGCTGGACAACCATAGCTTCTGCCTAAACGACCAAATTTTTGAATAAAAGTTGAGCTGACATACGATGCTCCATGAATAATTATCTCCCTGCGACGAGCATTATCGTTAATTCCTTTTTGTAAACCATGTAAAAGTAATGCGAGTCCATGTTTTGGACTTGTGATTTTATTGCCAACTAAATAGAAACCAAGACTACTTTGATGGGAATCTATTTTATTTGAAAAAGAAGAAGCCAAATTTTCGCCAGACTTTTTACCATGTGCCACCAGAGAAGAGAACAATAACTTCTTTTTTGATAAATCAATCACAAAAAAGCGTTCCACATTAGATGGTAGAGAAAAATCTACAATGGTAACGATGGGCTTTGATGGATGAAAAGTTTGGTAACCATCAACAGATTCTTTGAAAGCATTATAGCTCACCACTCCATTTAAATGGCAATCTGCATAAAGTATTTGTGTTTCATCCAGAACGACAGCAGTTTTTTGGGGAATTGGTTTTGCTAAACAAAGATTTAGTAAAAGTACAATTGCATGGAAAGTGAAGGTCATATTCTAGTATCTCCTTGGGTTTTGTTTCTATACTAACAGTATCGTATTGGTTTTCATTGCAATTCGTCAGAAAAATCTTTTCTTAAAACTAGACTTTCCTCAACTCAATTATGCTGAATTAGCATACTGGCAATAATTAATGCAAAATTATCATAAAATGATTCTAAATGTATCTTTTTGTTAACAAACTGATATTATTAGAATTATTTTCAGGTTAAACAGTCAATGTACTTTTGTGGCAAGAAAGGCTTCTAATTGTAGATTAAGATTTTTCATACAACACCTTCGGCGTTTAAACAGCCTCCAATCAACTATACAGGTCAAAAATATTAGTCCGCTTCATTCACTAAACTTTTATCCAATTATGAATAGGTATGCTCTTTTGCGGAAGAAATACTTGTTTGTAGAAAAAATAAATTGATGAAAAAAATATACTTTTTATTCCTTTTTTGGCTGACTTTATCGAGTTTCCATTACTCGCAAGCACAAAATATAAAAGCCAATTATGCCCTTATCAAAGGCAAAAGTTTTGTCCAATCTAAAAATTATTATCTTCTTACTTTACTTCAAAATTTGCCTGAAGTCAAAAATTTTCTAAGTAATGATGCTGTACTGAAAAACATCACAAAACAGAAAATAGAAGCCTTGAATAATGTCTCAAAACAATGTCAAAATAAAGTAAGTTGCCTCACCGAAAGTATGCAATTTTCAGAAACTGAAATAGAAGAAATCAGTAAACGTTTGGGCGAACTTTATACCGAAAATAATGCTTTGGGCAAATTGATTTCAGAACATCTAATTCCTTCAGGCACTTATATTTTAACACAAAAACTTTCAGCCAAAGAACAATTAATCAAAGCTTGGGAGCAAGATGCCCGTGGAATTAATTTCACGATTGGCGTTTATGTCGCTGGACAAAAGCCAAATTATCCAAACATTGACTCTATCAGCTTTAAGGTTACACACAAAAGCTATCCTCAATTATTGGGCGATTTACACAAAACAGTTCAAGAAGAAAGCAAAAATGCCAATTTGTTTTTTGAGCCATCACTTACCGCTGCTTTATTGGCTTTAGAAATCAATGAACGAGAACAAGTAGCTGATTTTGAACCAATGGCTTCTACAGTGAACAAATTAGCTTTCGATAGAATCAAAACAATTAATTGGAAAGCCTTTCCATACTCAGTAATTCTTGTACCCGGTGCTGGACCAGAAGAGCCAGAAGTAGCTCTAAGTGCAGGAGGAATGTTGCGTTGCAGAGTAGCCGCTTTACGTTATTTTGAAGGATTAGCCCCTTTTGTGGTGGTTTCGGGTGGAAATGTTCATCCTTATAAAACGAAATTTAACGAAGCTATAGAGATGAAGAAGTTTATGATAGAAAAACTTCATGTTCCAGCCAATGCCATTATTGTAGAACCACACGCACGCCATACCACAACCAATATGCGTAATACAGCCCGTTTGATTTTCCGTTATGGAATTCCTTTCGACAAAGCTTGTATTACTTCTACTTCCAAATCACAAAGTATGTATATCCAAGAATTGAATTTGGATAAACGTTGCGAGAAAGAATTGAACCATGTGCCTTACCGAAAAGGCAAACGCTTGTCTGAAACTGAAGCCGAATTTTATCCGCTTATTGAAGCGCTACAAATCAACGCACTTGAACCACTTGATCCATAGAATAATGAGTGAATGAGTGATTTGTGATTGAGTGATTAAAAAAGTAATATTTTATCTAATCACTAAATTACAACTCGCTCATTCACAAATCACTAACTGTCATCACATCATGAAAAGAAATAAAGCTATCATTGAAATGAGCGGACTTGTCCTTTCTGGTATTTTGAGTTTTTGTTTTTTATCACAACAAGTTACTGTTAAAGACCTTGAGTTTAGGCTTAAAAAAGAATTTTCGATTGATTCTCTTGGTGCAGGACAAGGTATTAGTATTCAAAATGAAAAAGCCTTTATTTATGGCGACAGAGAAGTAGGAATGATTCGTGAATATGTCTTGAAAAACGATTCGCTGACTTATACAGGTAAAGAAATACAATTGAGTTTAGCAGGAAAAGATGTGATTAATCATCCAACAGGTATCGCATTTCATAAAAATCAACCAACTTTTATTGGCAACAGTATCCGATTAAATCCAGAAGGAACACTTTGGAAAGCCATGATTTATTTGGTTGATTGGAAAGGACTACAAAAAACAAAAACATTGGATGGTAATTTACTGAATACCATTGAAGATGATGCCTGTATTCAAGGTACTCGTCCAGAATATGTACAGTACAAAAACAAATGGTTTGTAGCAACAGCCGATTATGGTAACAAGAAAAACGAAGTACGTTTATACAATCCGTTAGCGTTGAAAGCCGCCAAAAAGACTTCAGAAGCAGGCGTACTTTATAAGAAATTTACTTGTAGTGCTTTTGTACAAAACTTACTTTGGGTTCCTGAAAAAAAGGTGTTGGTATTAATTCAAAATCAAATTGAAGGACGCAGATGGCGATTTACTTTTTTAGATTTTGAAAAATCTTTAGAAACAGGACACGAAGTAGTTTTGAAAACAATAGACCTAGATAAAACCGATGAATTAGAAGGTTTTGCCTTGACCAAAAACATTCAAAAAGGCATTGCAGTAACGTCTGCTCGTAAGGCAAATGTGCATCTTGCAAATTTAAAATGGTGAAAATATAATCCAAATTTCAATAAATAATCAACAAAAAAATGCAAAAACAAGTACAAAAACAGCTTTGGCTAAGAGCCATGCTGTTAGTTGTAATGGCTGGTACCCAGACAATCGGTACTGTAAAAGCAACTGCTTTTACACAGCAAAAACAAGTGGCAAACACAGTAACGGGAACAGTAACGAATGAGGCGGGACAAGCAATGCCAGGAGTAAACGTTTTTGATAAAACGGCGAAAAAAGGAACAGTAACAGATGCAAAAGGTAAATATTCAATTGTTTCTGATGAAGGAAATACCTTGATTTTCAGTTTTGTAGGCTATGAATCGAAGGAAGTTTTAGTTGGAAAATCTTCGCAAATCAATGTACAGCTTTTTGAAAATTCACAAGAATTACAAGAAGTAGTAGCCATTGGTTATTCAACAGTCCGTAAAAGCGATGTTACTGGGGCAATTTCTAGCGTAAAAGCCAAAGAGTTAAACCTTTCTACACCCACTGTTGGACAAGCTTTAGTCGGAAAAGTAGCCGGTGTACAAGTATCACAAGTAAGTGGTGCGCCTTATGTAGGTACAAAAATTCGTGTGCGTGGTGTGGGTTCAATCAATGCTACTTCAGATCCACTCTATGTAATTGATGGTTATCCTGCTGGTAATGACGTATTTATCAATCCAAACGATATTGAATCTATCGACATCTTGAAAGATGCGGCTTCGGCGGCGATTTATGGTTCAAGAGCTTCGGGCGGTGTTGTTTTAATTACCACCAAAAGAGGAAAAGAAGGAGCTGGTCAGTTTCAGTACGATGTTCAGTACGGGTTGAATCAGTTAAGTAAAAAAGTAGATTTGTTAAATTCAGAGCAATTTGCACAATTGTTAATTGATGGGCATAATAATTCATATCGTGATTTAATCGTGAATTCTGGAAGAACTTGGAACGATGCTATGTTTTCAGACGATAATGCGACTAGAGTTTCAAAAGTTGGTAATGCTTCTTCTGTAAGTATTCCAGCTGAGTTTTATGATTTTGCTTCTCAAAAATTGATAAAACCAACGATTAATACAGATTGGCAAGATGAATTATATCAAACTTCTTTAGCACAACGTCATAATTTATCATTCTCAGGTGGAAATTCTTCTACTCGTTATGCCATAAGTGGTGGATATTTGAATCAGCCCGGAATTATTAAAAGTACTAAACAAGAACGTATTAATTTCCGTGCAAATGTTGATGGACAAGTAAGTAAGAAACTAAGAGTTTCAGCAAACTTAGCCATGACGACCAACGAAAACCGAGAAGTACAAGAAGGACGTTTTAACCAAGGACCAATTTTAGGAGCGTTGATTTATATGCCATTTTTTAGTGCTTATAACGAAGATGGAAGTTTAAAGAAAAACGAAGCAGCATCGAAATCATCTTTGTACGCCTATCAAACACTTGAAAACCCAGTAGCCTTAGCAACCGAAACACATATTTCAAGAAAAGGCGTTCGTGGTACTTTTAGTGGAAATGCGACGTGTCAAATTTTGCCAAGTTTGGCAGCTAAAGTGAACGTTGGTTTACAGACTTATAACGAAAAGTATGAGTTTTATTTACCAACATCATTGAGTAGCGGTGCGAATCCTCCTAGTTCTCCGCAATCAATTGCGGCAGCTAATGCTGTAGCTCAAACAAGATCAGAAATGGATAAATTGGCTGAGTTTACGTTGAATTATAATGAAAAATTCGGTGAACACAGTATCAATGCTTTGGCAGGTTACACGGCACAACAATTAGATATTGATGTTATTAGCGTAACAGCTAAAGGTTTCCAAAACGATAGAATTGAGGAAATTACAGGCAAAGGTGCTGACGCAACTTTATTTACCTTGAATGGTGCTACAGGGAAATCTACGGCTACTTTACTTTCTTACTTGGCTCGTTTGGGTTATAACTATAAAGAAAGATATTTCTTAACGGCTTCGTACAGACGTGATGCTTCTTCTCGTTTTGGTCCTTTGAATCGTTGGGGTAATTTTCCTTCTATTTCTGCTAGTTGGAATCTTTCGCAAGAACCATTCTATGCGGATAAATTTGGCGAACAAACTTCTATCAAATTGCGTGCGAGCTGGGGTTTGAGTGGTAATAACAACATCGGTAATTATAATTATTTACAGACGATGTCTAGCCCCACAGGAGTCGTTTTTGGCAATGGAACGATTCAATCTGCGGTATATCCAAACGATATTCGTGACCAGCGTTTAGGTTGGGAATCTACTTCTCAAATCAACTTTGGTACAGACATTGGTTTGTTCAATAACCGTGTTTTTGTAATGGCAAATTATTATGTTTCTGAATCTTCAGATTTATTGTTTAATCAACCGATTTCGGCAATTGCTGGTGCATCGTCAATTTTAACAAATCTTAGAAATTCTAAAGTACAAAACAAAGGTTGGGATTTTCAGGTTGATACACGTTTAGTTCAAACGGGCGACTTGAAAGTAAATTTAAGTGGTAATATTTCAATCAACCGCAACAAAGTATTAGACCTAGGTGGTGCAAATGCCATTTTCAGTGCGGGTGCTGAACGTTCTTATATCACACACACTACGCAAGAAGGTCAGCCAATTGGTATGTTTTATGGCTTTAAAGTAAAAGGAATGGTTCGCCAGTCGGACATGGATAATTTAGCAGCAGATAATTTGGTTTATAATGCAGCAACGCAATCTTTCCCAAAAGATTACAAAATTAAAGGCCCAGCACGCTCTACCGCTTCAAGTAACCCTTTGAAACCAGGAGACCTTTATTTTGAAGATGTAAATGGCGACGGCGTAGTAAACGATTTAGACAAAACTGTAATCGGTACTCCTTACGCTAAGTTTACTTATGGGTTTGCTCTTTCTGCAACTTATAAAAACTTCGATTTAAGTTCATCTTTCAATGGTTCTTATGGCAACCAAGTACTCGACGGACAAGACTATTATGTTTATAACATGGAAGGTTCTGGAAATCAGTACGCTTCGGTTGTAAATCGTTATCGTTCAGAGGCTGAACCTGGCGACGGAACTGTTTATCGTGCATCTCGTGGTGGTACACAAAGTAACAGTACTCGTCTTTCAAGTTTCTATTTACAAGATGGTTCGTTCTTACGTTGTACAAATCTTACAATGGGCTTTACAATACCAACACAATGGTTAGGCAAGCAAAAATCAGTATCCAATGCTAGAATTTATGTAGGAATTGATAACGCTTTTACGATTACAAAGTATAAAGGCTATAACCCAGAAGTTGATTATAACGATGGGGCAAATCTTAGACCAGGGGTAGATTATGGTAAATATCCTTTAATGAGAGCCTATAACATTGGTGCAAAATTGACATTCTAAATGAATTTTTCAGGAAGTAATCAACATGAAAATCTTGAAATTCAATTAAATAATATTCAAAAAAATGATAAAGAAATTAATAACATTACTTGTTTTGGCGACAGCCCTTGCAAGTTGTAGCGATGATTTTGTGCTACAAACAGACCCAAATTCAGTAGCCGCTTCAGATTATTTCCGTACAGATAACGACGTACTTCAAGCGGTAAATGGCGTGTATCAATCGCTTCGTGGTGGAAATAATATTGGCGAAAATAGCGGACTTTTTACTGACGAACGTTCGGATGATGCAGGTAGAAATGATAACCAGTCGAACGCTGGTGAGCCTTTTCAGTTCAATGATTTTGCGATTTTACCAAGTAACACCAATTTAAAAAGTCATTGGCTTTCGTTGTATCAAACCATTGCACGCTGTAATCAGGTTACTTCAAATATTGATAAAGTAACTTTTACCACGCCAGCCAATAAAGATATTTATAATGCAGAAGTGAAATTTATTCGAGCCATGATTTACTTCCATTTGGTAAGAAAATGGGGCGATGTGCCATTGGTTACAAAGCAGTTAAATTCAACGGATGATGTAATTGCGAATACTTTTCGTGAGAAAAAAGAAAAAGTTTACGAACAAATTGTTGCTGATTTGAAAGAAGCAGTAGCGAGTGGTTTACCAAATCATCAACCAGTTTCTGAAAAAGGTAGAGTTTCAAAAGCAGCAGCCAATGCTTTGTTGGGACAAGTATATTTAACAATGGCAACTACTTTAGACCAAGCCAATCGTGCCGCTAATTTAGCCAATGCAAAAACGTATTTGACGGCAGCTTATAACATGAAAACTTTTGCAACCTTGAAAGACATTCCTTACACAGATGTATTTGATGTAAGTAAAAAGTCAACGAATTCAGAAATCATTTTCCAGATTGTTAACAAACAAGGCGACATAACGTATTCATCTTCAATTGCAGCGAATAACCAAGCTAAAGGAGAAACAACGAATTCACTAAAACCAAGTAATGGCGTAGGCGGAAATGTAAAACAAGATTTAGTGAAAGAATACGAAATCAATGATTTGCGTAAGGATTTCTCAATAAAATATGCGAATGATGCTACTGTAAAAGATTGGTACATTACTAAATTTAGAGATGTTAGTGCTTTAGCAGGTGCTACAGGTTATGGCGGAAACGATTGGCCTTTAATTAGATATGCGGATGTAATTTTGATGTTGGCAGAAGTAAATATGTATTTAGGGGATGAAACGACTGCGATTCAATTTTTGAATCAAGTGCGTGAAAGAGCTAAATTATCTACTTATGAAGTGATGAAAAACAATGCAGAATATGCTGCAAAGTATCCAACTTTGAAATTGGCTATTCTTCACGAACGTAGAGTTGAACTAGCTTTTGAACATCACCGTTGGTTTGATTTACTTCGTTTCTTTACGCCAACAGAATTAGTTACTTATATTCAAAGTAAATCACAAACAGATTACGGAACGGCTAAAGTATCAAACTTTGGTTTGAAAGATTACCTTTTCCCAATTCCATTTGATGAATACAAATTGAATCCAACAAAAATGTATCAGAATTCAGGTTACTAATATAAACAAGAAACCCCAGCTATTTGGTTGGGGTTTCTTGTTTATAGTTAAATCGTTAAAATCCTCATTATTTCCAACCACCACCTAACGAACGATATAAATCTGCTTCCAGTCTAGCTTTTTTCAATGAAACTAACTCTAATTCACTTTGTAGTAAATTGCTTTGAGCCGTAATTACCTCTAAATAATTAGCCATCCCACTTTTAAACAAGATGTTCCAGAGACCATTCCGCCGCCAGTTGCACCAATACTGACAGAATGATTTCCCTGTGAAGAAGAACCTTTTGTATCCATCATCGGAATTAAGCCCACTACAAAAGCTAGGGAGGTCAAATAAACTTCATACAAGCTGTTTTTAAATAAGAATTACTCTTCTACGAACATACTTCAATGTAATGTACTCATTTTTTTACCGATTGATAAAAAATATTAACAATCGAAAAACATGATTTTTCAACATTAAAAAGCATATTTTTTATTCTATCATAAACAAGCTTTATATTATATTTTAGCAAAATGACATTTTTGGTAAAATTTTTGCTATTTTTCCAATAGATAATACAATTTGTGGGTTCGCTAATTGCTGTCCGAATTTAAAACTTAAAGTTTATTTTGTTAACCATGAGATATAAATATATATTTTTATTCATTTTTATACTACTTCAGCATACATTACTTTTTTCGCAAGAATTCAAGCCAGTATTTAAGCGTATTTCTACAGAAGATGGTCTTTCACAAAGCCATGTGAGTGCCATATTGATGGGAAAAAAAGGCTTTATGTGGTTTGCCACTGACGAGGGACTTAATAAGTATGATGGAGCTAAGTTTACTATTTATAAGCACACAAGGGGCGATAAAAAGAGCCTTAGTGATAATTATATCTATGATATTTTAGAAGACCATGCGGGAAATCTGTGGGTTGCTACCTCTGTTGGTTTAGATAAATTCAATCGTGAAAAGGGTGTTTTTGAGCATTTTTTTGAAGAAGGGCATCACGTAATTGTTCGTGATATTTTTGAAGATACTAAGAACAGAATATGGCTAGGAACGACAACGGGTTTATACTTGATAGATGCTAATAAAGGTACTTTTACAATAATTAAGCATCAAAATAATAATATAAACAGTCTCAGCAGTGATTTTATATATACTATTGGCGAAGACTACACTGGAAATATTTGGATTGGAACAAAAGAAGGATTGAATAAGTATAATCCAGAGCGTAAGTTATTTACACATTATTTTCATGAAGTAAATAACCCTAAAACTATTGATTCAGATTGGGTTAACACAATTTTTTTTGATAGTAAACACAATCTTTGGGTAGGTACTTTAGCAGGAGGAATTTCAAAATACAATCCTCAAGATAATAGTTTCAAAACGTATAGGCACAATGTAAATAATCCAGAAAGTTTAGCATACGACGATATTCTCTCTTTTATGGAAGATAAAAGTGGGAATTTATGGATTGGCACTGAAAACGGAGGTATTAGTATTTATAATCCCCAAACGGAGAAATTTAAAACTATTACTTTTGATATTAACAACCCAAATAGTTTAAGTAACAATTCTGTTTATTGTATGTATCAAGACAGAACGGGTAATATCTGGATTGGTACTTATTCTGGAGGAATTAATTTTTTACCAAAATATGGCAACAAATTTAATTTACTAAAACAGACTGTCGATAAAAATGGATTAAATAATAGTAGTGTATTGAGTGTTCTAGAACATGGAGATAATAAAATTTGGTTTGGAACAGATGGCGGTGGACTGAATGTACTTGATAAAAATACCAATACTTTTACAGCTTATAAAAAGAATCCATCTAACAAAAATAGTATTGGTTCAAATTATGTATTATCTGTTGTAGAAATAGATAAAGATTGGTTGGCATTGGGCTTTTTTATAGGAGGCTTCGATTTATTCAATACCAAAACGAAAGAATTTATCCATCATTTGCCTAATCCCAAAGATAAAAATACGGTTTCGTCAAGCAGTATTTTTGGTATGTTGAAAAGTCAAGATAACAACCTTTGGTTAGGTACTTGGACAGGTGGATTGGGTTATTATGATATTAAGAATAAGCAATTTACGAACTATTTGCACGACCCACAGAATCCTAAAAGCGTATGCAGTAATTACGTAAAAGCATTGTATGAAAACGGTAATGATGAACTTTGGGTAGGGACTGAAGATGGACTTGACCTTTTTAATAAAAAAACTAAAACATTTACTCATTTTAGAGCTAATACTAACAATCCTAATAGTTTGTGTAATAATAATATACAAACAATTGTAAAAGCCAAAGAAGGGTTTTTGTGGATTGGAACAACCGATGGATTGTGTTTACTGAATTTGAAAACTAAAATCTTTCAGACTTTTACGGAAAGCAATGGTTTACCTAATGATTTTATAAATGCAATCTTGAAGGATAAAAATGGTGATTTTTGGATAAGTACCAATAAAGGTATCGCCAAGTATAATTTTGTAACGAACACATTCAAGAACTTTAGTCCTTCAGATGGTTTGCAAGGAAATGAATTTAAACCTAGGGCTGCTTGCCAAACTAAGGATGGTGAAATGTATTTTGGGGGTCCCAATGGTGTGAATTCTTTTTATCCTGATAATATTCAGTATAATAAGATTGCTCCGCCAGTATTTATTACTGATTTTCAGATATTTAATAAATCAATTGTTCCCGGAGAAAAGGATTCCCCACTTCTAACTCATATCAATTATACGGATGAAATTGTATTAGATTATAAGCAATCTTTCTTTTCTTTTGAATTTACGGCACTGAATTATATTCTGCCTCAAAAAAATGGTTATGCGTATAAACTAGAAGGTTTTGATCTTGGCTGGAATTATACGGGCAATCGTAACAGAGCATCATACACTAATCTTGACCCGGGCAAATATGTCTTTAGAGTAAAAGCATCAAACAATGATGGATTTTGGAACGAAGAAGGATGTGCTATAAGTATCGAAATATTACCTCCTTATTGGGCTACTTGGTGGTTTAAAGCATTTATATTTTTGTTGGTAGTTTGCTTGGCAACTTACTTTTATAAGTATAGAATGAACCGAATAAAAGCTCAAAATATAAAACTTGAAAAAGAAGTAGAATTACGTACAGCACAGTTGTTAGAATCTACAGAAGAAGAACATAAAGCTAGAGAAGAAGCAGAAAGAGCAAATAAAGCTAAAAGTGTTTTTTTGGCAACGATGAGTCATGAAATCAGAACGCCACTAAACGGCATTATTGGTATGGCATCGTTATTAGAGGAAACGCCTTTGAACGAAGAGCAGAAAAGTTACTCTGATACCATTCATGCTTGTGGGGAAGGTTTACTTACGGTTATCAATGACATTTTAGATTTTTCTAAAATAGAGTCGGGTAAAATGGAGCTTGATTTGCATGATTTTAACCTTAGAAATTGTATAGAAGAAGTATTGGATGTTTTTGCTGCCAAAGTAGCAAGCCTGAATTTGGATTTACTTTACTTGATAGAATGGAATGTGCCTGCTCAAATTGTTGGCGATAATCTTCGTTTGCGTCAGGTTTTATTAAATCTCATTGGCAATGCGATAAAATTCACTCATGAAGGAGAAGTTTTTGTAAGAGTCTTTTTGGATGAAAGTAAAGACAATGATGAAATTGTATTAGGTTTTGAAGTAAAAGATTCAGGAATTGGTATCCCACCAGATAAATTAGACAGACTTTTCAAACCTTTTTCACAAGTTGATTCTTCAACCACAAGAAGATACGGTGGTACAGGTTTGGGACTAATTATTAGTGAAAAAATCGTCAATTTAATGGGTGGTTCTATTCGAGTAGAAAGTACTGTGGGCAAAGGCACAACCTTTAAATTTGAAATCAAAACAAAAGTTAGTTCAGCTCAACTTACTACTTTCCCTTTTAACCTTGAAGTGTTAAGAGATAAAAAAGTATTAGTCGTGGATGATAACAATACCAATTTATCTATTCTGAAAGGACAATTAGAACATTGGAATATGCAGGCTACATTATTTTCTTGTCCGAAAGAAGCCATTGCTTTGATAAAGACAAACGAGAATTTTGATTTGATCATTACTGATATGCAAATGCCTGACATTGATGGAATTTCTTTTGCTTTAGCTGTTAAAAGACAAAGACCGAATATACCAATCCTTTTATTGAGTTCAGTTTCTGATACTTTCTACAAAGAGTATCCAGATTTGTTTAGATCTGTGTTGATGAAGCCAGTTAAACAGCATATTCTTTGTAAAAGTATTCATGATAATTTGCTTAGGAGTGAGCAAACCAAAATGGTAGATAAACCAGCCTCGACTGCGCAAACTCAGAAATTGCAAAGCGATTTTGCCTTGCATTATCCAATGAAAATTTTAATTGCTGAAGATTATGTAATGAACCAAAAATTGGCTTTGAAAGTATTAAGCAAACTTGGTTTTGAAGCAGATTTAGCTGAAAATGGACTAGAAGTGCTTGAAGCATTTGAGAAAAAACACTATGATTTGATATTGATGGATATGCAAATGCCTGAAATGGATGGAATAGAAGCAACAATTGTACTTCGTTCAAAACCAATTCAGCAACCAGTGATTATAGCCATGACTGCCAACACTTTAGCTGAAAATAAGGAAGAATGTAAAGCTGCTGGAATGGATGATTACATCAGCAAGCCTATTAATCTTGAATTTTTGGTAAGTTTACTAGAAAAATGGGGTAAGAAAATCAAAGAAAAACACGAAGTTTCATAAAAGCTAGATTCCTAGCTTGAAAGCTTTAAATGTTAGTTTTCAAGCTAGGGAAAATCTAAAATTAATTTTCTGCTAAAATTTCACCCCCAGGTTTTACATGCTTGAAGTCACCATCATTGGGCAAATCATTCATCGGGTTAATCCTGAATACTTCTTTACTCACAATTCTTTGTAACACAATTTCTACCAAAGTTGTACTGTTGGGTTTTAGTACATAATCAAACATGGTTTGGTCGGCTTTGATTTCGCAAGGAGTATAATAGACAAAACCTTCTGATGGGCGTGGAATGATTTTTAACCCTAATTTGGCTTCCCTTGAAAATTGTTTTTCGATATTGCTTTACGATAAAATCCACTCATGTTCTGGGTGGATTTTTGCTTTCATCTGAGGTGCTTTATTTAAAAAATACAATTTTGTTTGATT
>NZ_JAYGIL010000053.1:0-16922 GCF_034931025.1 Arcicella gelida
TAAAATATGAATTCCCACTTGATTTTGAAACGCAATGGTTTGAGAAAAATGCCGAAAAGTGTAAACATTAAACAATAAAACCTCGCAAAAAGTGTAAACCAAAAATAGACCACCCCAAACATGGTGATAGCTTATCTTTATTTTAAAAAAGAATAACTATCAATATTTTAGTGCTAAAGTAATGAATTTGGTTCGTTTGGATTCGACAGCTCAAGTAATAACAAACCTATTATCTAAAAATACACCTATTTGTTTTCAAGAGAGTTTTAAGGAAGTATTTAATAAGGCTTTTCATAGATTAAACCTTAATAATGATAAAGATTGGATAAGTAAATTTAAAAATAAATCGCTTTTATTTACAACATCAATTAAATGGAGCATTAGCAAAGGTAGTATTAATCATATACAAAATCCAGATGATATTATGACATTTAAAAATGCTGATGACATTTTGCTAAATGTCGTTATTGTTCCTGAAAATTTTCTAGGTCGAACGTTCTAATATTCTTATAGCATGATATTTAAATATGGAAAAAGATTTTCAACAATTATATTTTTCTCTTTTATACTTATTGCTACACAAGTTAATGCACAAAAAGACAGCTTAAACTTAGCAAATAAAAGTATATTTAAAGGAATCAAGTTATATCCTAATAATGTATTAAAGCAGCAAGTTTTTAGCTATTGGTATTTATTATGGGGTGATTTCTTTAAAAATAAAGAACATGGAGAAGCATTGTCAAAATATATGCAAGCTAATTCTTGGAGGTCTTACACTACTAATATCCATTTCATTATCCACTTTGACAATAGCGGACAGATTCTCAAAATTTCATTCTAAAAAACACACATTCAGTACTTGTAAATAGTATAGACATCATTGCTAGAAAAAGCTTTTCTGAATTAGCAAAAAAAACAAATATTTCACATACTATGAAAAATAAGAAGATTTTATTTGGCACATCAATCCATTGGAATGATTCTGAAAAAACAAGTACTGTAAATTATGTAGATAATTGCTCAGAAAGTTTAGTATTTAATAGCGAAGATATGATTATTGATAATATAATTATAGCTCCTTTTAATCAAATAAGTAGTATTTACTAATCTTTGAGATATTCTGCTAGACATCATAAAGTAATGATAGAAAGGATTTGAATATGATGAAAAACATCAATCTATTAATCTTAGCTATCGCTATTTTCTTAACTGGATGTACATCCGAAAAAAAGAGTATTACTGATATAGATACTACAATGATTTTGGATAAGGCTTTTAATAATCCACAAATTGATGAATCTTTATCTATCTTATTTACCAATCAACCGCTTAGGATTGTAAAGAATCCATTGCTAAAAAATGATTATAAGTTTTTCAAAAATGGAATGCCAGTTGTTTATACTGATATTGATTCTTCAAATTCAAAATTAAGTAATTGGAGAAAGCCTAAATTCTATGCTAATATTGTAGATTTTAAAGTTTTATCTAAGGAAAAAGCTACTGTAACAATCATTTTTAAAAGTTCTGGTCACTGGATTTTAATGGATTTGACAAAAAAAGATGAAGAATGGATTATAGCTAAATTTGAAGATAGAGAAATATAAGACTATGATAGACATTTCGCCCTTGTTGGAGTTATCTTCATAGAAACAATAAAAACCAAGTTTTATGATTTGTCATACTCAACAAATCATAAAGCTTGAGTTTATTTTTATGGATTGGGAATTATAAAATAGTTTTACTCAGTACTTTTAAATTCAATCGCCGACACTGACATGACAATTTGTGAATCTTTTGCTTTATCATTTTTAAAGACAAAATACACATCATGTTGTCCCGCATTGGCTGGCACTGCAATTTTTAATATAGTATTCGGATTTGGTCTTGCTGGCGGTGTTGCCGCTTGTCCGTTTGCTGGAGCAGTTGTTGTGGTTGGCGGAGGTCCCATTCTTACTTCACGAGGTTCGATTATTTCACTTTTACCCAATAAAGTACCCGTTGGTGAATCTAATCTCAATTCCACAAAACCACCCGACGCTCCTACTCTTGTTTGTGCTTGTGCCGTTAATTCTACTTGACTGATTTCCTTTAAATCAATGTTTTTGTAACCCAAGTAAGCATTATTTCCTACCAATGAAAAAGAACGACCGGGTGTAATCGTCAACTGTGTTCCTTTTGATTTATCAGCAATTTCTGGATTCAGTTTAGCATTTCTCAAAACAAGTAGGTCTTCTGATGCCAACGATTTCATTACTTTCGTGCCTTTGTCTTTGTAAGCTGCACGCAAGATATATGAACCATTTTCTTTTTTACCATCAGGAATTTTAGTCAAATATGAACCATTGGTTGGCAATGAAGTAGCTGTTTTAGGTTCGTTGATATTCAGAATGTATTCAACAATAATGTTTGCTTCTGCTTGAGAAATCTGAGGGTGAGCCGCCATCATGTGGTCGCCCCAAACACCACCACCGCCAGCAATTACTTTTTTAGATAAGTACTCCAAAGCTTTTGGGTCGCCTTTGTATTTTTGGGCAACATCTTGATAGCTTGGTCCAACAGATTTTTTATCAATCATGTGGCAAGACTTACAGTCGCTTTTATTCATCATTCTTTCACCCATTGAAGCAAAAGCTGAGGCATCTACGCCACGATGATTTTGAGAAGCTTCGATTTTATCATAACCAATCGCTAAATAATCAATACTTACTGCTACTTGGTCTGGTTTGATTTTACCACTTTTCAAATCTCCATCTTCTTTGTCGGCTACTTTTACCTCATACTCAATGGCTTTGTTAGGGAAGTAAAAAGTTTTGTTTCCTTTTTTAATATCAAAAGCCACCGCTGGTGATTCATTACCTACTTTAACTTCTAAAGATTCGCTGTTTTCTTCGCCTTTAGTATCTTTTACCGTCAAGGTAACAGTGTAAATCCCTGCTTTATCAAAAGTTATGCTTGGGTTTTCTATTCTCAGAACTCTTTTACCCGCTTTGCTTTTAATTTCCCATAAATAAGTTAATTTATCTCCATCGTAGTCAACAGTTCCTTTTGAAGAGAAATTTACTTTTAGTGGAGCTGCACCTGTCAAATTATCTGCCGAAGCGACCACTTTTGGCATACGATTTCCACCATTGTATTCTACTTTTACTAAACGAGCGTTATCGTTTCCTCTGAACCAAGCCGAACCATATTCTAACACATACAAATCACCATCTGGAGCAAAATCCATATCAATTGCACTACCAAAATCTGTACTCGGCATAAAACGCTCCATAGATTTGAAATCGCCATTATCATCCATTGTCACCGACATAATCCAGCCACGCATAAAGTCGGTAATTAACCATTTCCCTTCATAATAGCTTGGGAAAACTCTTTGTCCATTCGGGAAATCAGCTTTACGAAACACTGGTCCACCTGTAGCACTTCTTCCTGAACTTCCTACCAATGGGAAATCTTCTGAAATACCATAAGGATACCAAATAAAGGCTTTTTGTGCAGGAGGCAATTGTTTTAAACCTGTATTGTTCGGAGAATCGTTGATGGGATTCGCAGGGTCATATTTTGAATTTGGACGAGCTTTTTTCGTTTCAAAATCCCAATCTGTATAAACTTTATTGTCACCGATAAAGTATGGCCAACCAAAGTTACTTGCTTTTTTAGCTTGGTTAAATTCATCATAACCTCTTGGACCTTGTTCGCCATCGTTAGAAGCATCAGGACCTACTTCTCCCCAATACAAATAACCCGTTTTGCTATCAATGGTTGGTCTCCACGGATTACGATGTCCCATTGTATAAATTTCTTTTTTCACCAAACCATCGCCATTGTTTGGCAAGGTTTCATATAAATTTCCTTTTGGAATGGTATAAGAAGCATCAGGCTGTGGCGTAATTCTAAGGATTTTACCTGTTAAACTATTGGTGTTTCCTGCACCACGTTGGTCATCCCAATACTCCCAGCCTTTGCGTTCGTCAAGGTTGGCATAACCATCCGAACCACTGTTTGAAGTATTGTTTCCTACTGTCAAGAACAAGTTTCCTGATTTATCAAAAACCATTCCTCCGCCTGTATGGCAACATTCTTCTCTTTGAGTAGGTACTTCTAAGATTACTTTTTTAGAACTTTCTACCAATTCTTCCCCATTTAATTCCCAACGAGCTAACACGTGTTGTGTTTTGTCCGGGTCGGCATAGTACATATAAATCCAATGGTTTTTCTCAAAGTTCGGGTCGTGAACCAAACCCATTAAGCCTTCTTCAGCTTCACGTTTTTGCCCTTTAGCATTGGTGTACTTGGTATTCACTGGAATCGTCGCTAAAGTTTTGATAGCTCCAGTATTTGGGTCAAATTGTTTTAAAGCACCTTTACGCTCTACAAACAGTACTCTTCCATCTTTTAGAAGCGTCATTTCCATCGGTTCGTCAAGCTTATCTGCTAAAACAACTTTCGTGAATCTATTTTCTTCAGGGACATTCTGAGCGAAAGAGAGATGCGTAAAAAGCGAGCAGAAAAGCAAAGCCGATGTGGTTTTTATAATGTTTTTGGATAATAAAGATATATTCATCATGCGTTTTTTAAATAGTTAAACATGACGGCAAATTGCAAAATAAACTTAGAAAAATATTAAAAATTCGACAGATGGGGATATTTGTTCGATTGCTTGCTTTATCTGTAGGATATATAGTAGGGTTAATTTTGACAGAGATTGAATACTTGAATTAATAAAATGAGATTCAAGTGTCATGTTACTAAATTAAAATGTCATGTATAAGAATTAATATGGCATATCACTAAATGCAAGTGACATATTACCAGATTAAAATGGCATATATCTAAATGTAAATGTCATATCACCAGATTAAGAGGGCATATATCTAAATGTAAGTGCCATATCACCAGATTAAGAGGGCATATATCTAAATGTAAGTGCCATATCACCAGATTAAGAGGGCATATATCTAAATGTAAATGTCATATCACCAGATTAAGAGGGCATATCGCTAAATAGAATTGACATAACACCTACAAAGGTTAGATTTTATCAAAGTCCTAATTTATCCATAAGAGGTTTTTCGTAATCTCCATCTTCCGCAGGATACCTTAGAACATTATTGAATTTTCCAGATTTTTTGGCTAATGCCCAAATTAAACTTTCTCCTGCTGGTATATTATCAGGTTCAGTTTCAAAAATTTTGTCTTGATAGGCTTTGTCAGCATCAATTACATTCCATCCCTTATTCTTAAAATGTTGAATGAGGTCATCCAGAAATAATGAAGCGGCTAAATTATGGTGCAACAGAATAACATGATTGATATGCCTATTATTCATCTGATATGAAAGTGAATCATAAAAAATGGCTCTGTTGAATAGATGTTGTTTATAAAACTCTCTAAAGCCTGTAATATCAGCCTTAGGGTTTTCTTTAAGTCTTTTAACCAATCGACTGTCAACATACCAATCAGAAGCATCAATTGTTACGTGTCCATTTTTATAGCCTTTTTCTTGTAAGAACTGTCTGAATCCATTAACTTTTTCGGAAGTATTCCCTTCTTTCAGATACGGGAATCTAAAATAAGGTAAGTAGTTTGAATACTTACTGATGATAGCATCATTTTGGATAAGTTCTAGCTTGAAACTTTCAAGGCTAACATTTTTACTGTTGAAATTTGGATGGGAAATTGTATGGTTTGCAATGAAATGACCAGCATTGTTCCAAGATGATAATACATACTTGCCTTTTGATGTCGATTTATTACCTCCTGCCGAAAACAGGATTGCTTTCAGCTTATGCTTTTTCAAATTATCAAGCAATTGTTGATTCCACACTTCTAATTTATATGAGCCGATATCATCAATAGAACCATCATCAAAAGTAAAAGATATGGTTGGCTTTGATATCACTTGACCAAAAGAGTTCTTAGGAGAACATATTATTAATCCTACAATTGATAATATTCCTAAAACTAGCTTTGTATAAATGTGTTTGTTCATGTACTGGTTTTAATATTCGCTTTTTGTGATTTTTTGAAAGACATATCAAAGTAAAGATAGAAAGTATTTGCAATTCAATGACAAATTTTCGACATGCTTAGCTGAACATAATCAAAAAGTATTAATATAAAATCCCGAAGGGATGATAGAATTATAGAAAACACATTTGCACAAAACAACAAACCCCAAAGGGGTGATACAACTAAGATTTGTAAATTGTTGAATCTATTTGTTTACACTAAAAATAGTTTTTATAGTATAGAATACGTAGTATCACCCCTTCAGGGTTCTTTAAAAAACGTTTCTATGATTGCTATAATAATGACATCCCTTCGGGATTTATACTTTTAAGGATGTCATTCGAAACACCTCAAAAAGCCCATAAACAAAAAAACTCCTCACCAGAATAAACCTGATGAGGAGTTTTTATATTGAAAAGAATCCTAATCTTAATAACGATAATGTTCCGCTTTGTATGGACCATCAACGGTTACGCCGATATATTCTGCTTGTTCAGTTTCTAAAGTTTCTAATCTAACACCGATGTGTGAAAGGTGTAAACGAGCTACTTTTTCATCCAAATGTTTTGGAAGAATGTATAATTTCTTCTCGTATTTATCTGTGTTAGTCCACAATTCTAACTGTGCCAATGTTTGGTTACAGAAAGAGTTCGACATTACAAATGATGGGTGACCCATCGCACAACCTAAGTTTACTAAACGACCTTCCGCTAAAACGATTACGTCTTTTCCGTCGATGTTATATAAATCTACTTGTGGTTTAATTTGCTCTTTTGTATGTCCGTAAGCTCCGTTCAACCAAGCCATGTCGATTTCGTTATCGAAGTGACCAATGTTACAAACGATAGCTTTATCTTTCATTGCTTTGAAGTGACGCTCACGAATGATGCGTAAGTTACCAGTCGCTGTAACAAAGATGTTAGCACGAGTAGCGGCTTCATCCATTGGAACAACCTCAAAACCGTCCATTGCAGCTTGTAAAGCACAAATTGGGTCGATTTCTGTAACTAATACACGGCAACCAGCACCACGTAAAGATTCAGCAGAACCTTTTCCTACATCACCGTAACCTGCTACAACCGCTACTTTACCAGCCAACATTAAGTCAGTAGCACGACGGATTGCATCAACTAATGATTCTTTACAACCATATTTGTTATCAAATTTAGATTTAGTAACAGAGTCGTTAACGTTGATAGCTGGTAAATATAAAGTACCATTTTTCAAACGCTCGTACAAACGGTGAACACCTGTAGTAGTTTCTTCTGATAAACCTTTGATGCCTTCAATCAATTCTGGATATTCATCGAATACCATGTTTGTTAAATCACCACCATCATCCAAAATCATGTTCAAAGGCTGGCGGTCTTCTCCGAAGAAAAGTGTTTGTTCAATACACCAGTTGAATTCCTCTTCGTTCATACCTTTCCAAGCATAAACTGGGATTCCCGCAGCAGCAATAGCAGCGGCAGCGTGATCTTGTGTAGAGAAAATATTACAAGATGACCAAGTAACGTCTGCTCCTAAAGCAGTTAATGTTTCAATCAATACAGCCGTTTGGATAGTCATGTGCAAACATCCTGCGATTCTAGCACCTTTCAAAGGTTGAGATTCACCATATTCTGCACGAAGTGCCATCAAACCTGGCATTTCTGCTTCGGCCAAACGTATTTCTTTACGACCCCATTCTGCCAAAGCGATGTCTTTTACTTTGTAAGGTACGTACTGTTGTGTTCCAGTTGACATTTATTTTTTATGTTTTAAATTTCAATTTTCTTAGAATAACACAAAATTAACATCTTTCTCCTTGAATCTAAAAATGATTCAGAATAAGTTTTGCGATTTATCTGCTTATTCTGAAAAAATAGAGAATATATCTTTTTAAATTCATTCTCAAGAAATATTATCTAGTAATTTAAACCCAGATAGTAGATTACACATTTCTTAGATAATTTGAAAAATAAAGTTTTTAAGATTTTCTTTCTTTGAAAATAGGGGAAAATACTTTTGGCTTGTCATTATTTCAAATCATCAAAATAAAGCTATGTTCAAAAAAATCTTAAGCCTTTTAGCCATTGCTTTGGTTAGCAATGCATCTCTAGCACAACAAACTCCCTTAGATTCTATCTTTACCAGTGAAGGACTAATACTTGCAGAAGTAAAAGAAATTGCTCCTGATTTCATTAAATATTCCTTCCCTGATGAAAGCTTGGTTAATTCTATTTATAAAAACAATGTGCAAAAAATCAGGTTTAACTCGGGCAGGGTACAACTTTTTAAAGAGTCCTTAGGGCTTGCTGAAATAAACTATGCACACGATTTTACTAAGGTTAATTTAACACACTTAGAGTCTGAAACCAAAGGACTTTATAAACTGGATGAAGTTTACGCAAAAGCAGTAGGAACTACCACGCTATCGAACATTACTACTGTAAAAGAAAGAGCTTTTAGAAAATTAAAAATTCAAGCGGCATTGTTAGGAGGTAATGTAATTTATATGCTTGACCAAAACACCGTAGGTAACCAATTTGGCACTGAGTATCAGGCAGCCAAAGCTACAGAAACTATTCTGACAGGTATTGTTTATAGTAATAGTATTCCAAAAGTAGAAGATGTAACTGCAACACTTAATGATAAGAAAACTTTTGCAGTAAATTCAAATTTCTTTGCGGGTAGAAACAGTACGGATGTAGAAGGAAACCCGTTTTTACCAGAAAGTTTTAGTGTAGAAGATTTCTATCAAGAAAATGGCTTTGTCTATGTAAGAGGCCATGCGAAAGGCATTAAAAATACTTTATTTAAAGTAGTGTCATTTAAAAATAACCAGATGACTTTATACTGGAAAGACAAAAAGAAAGCATACAACTTATCTGTTGACCTCTAAAGCAAATATGAACTGTAAAATCACAAAAAATCGGTCGAAATTAGTTTTTCGACCGATTTTTTGTGATTGATGGGCAATGAATTCCTACTGTTTGAGCGAAGCGAGTTTAGGAATTCTTGAATTTCTTTTGTTACTTTTCTTGTTTCAAGAAAAGTAAGGACAATACAATATATAATAATAAAGATAAAAACAGTTCAAATTGTCCTAAACCTCACAATACAAAGAAAAAATTCGGTATGACTCATGTTTGATTTTTATTATTACTTTACTTCAAAACCTCCTGTTCCGATTTTAAAGCCTTCGGCAAAAAGTTCTACCGTATATTTCCCTGCTCTGTAAGGAGCGCCACGATCAAAGTAAAAATCAGCATGAGGATTTTCGTTATCGAAAGTAAAATCTCTTTTAATGGTAAAAGCTAAGTCTTGTCCATTATGTTCAAAATTACCAGAACCTAAATCTGTATCAAAAAGCGTATAACCATCTGGGTCAAGTATTCTGACTAATACCGTTTTCTTGCCTTTTTCGGTCAAGTCATTTTTAGATAATTGGATAGAAATCTTGATTTTCCCTAATTTCTTCGATCTGTAGCGATTGTCTTCAAATTCTTTTCCTTTATCATTAACACCCAAAATCTTGATAGATTCTGCTTTTAAGGCTGCTGCACGAGTAACCTTTTCAGTCAGAATTCTATTGATAGAAGATACTTCACGGTTTTGGGCTCTTGCTTCTTCAACGCTTTTAACTAAACCACTTTTCTCTGTTTTAAGTGTCGAATTTTCATTGGTTAAATGAGAATTCTCTTCTCTTAATTGCACCAATTCAGCTTCTTTAGCAATAAGAATTAATTCGTAGTTTTTTATTTTTTCTGCATAATTATCCTTGATATTTTCCAAAGAAGCATAGCGACTGTTTAACTCTTTTTTATCTTTTTCTAAAGCCAGTTTTGCTTTTTCTAATTCAGCAACATCGCCGCCAAGTTTTGTTACTTCAGCAATTTGAGATTCCAACTGTGTCGTGATAGAATCTAACTTTACTCTAGTATCAGCCAATTCTATGACTTTGGTTTCAATTACTTCTTGCTGATTCGCCGACGTTTGTTTTGATTCAAAAAGCATATATGCCAAACAACCAGCCACCAAAGCAACTAATGCCAATACAGCTTTTAAAACATTATTTGTATTGGGCTTAGGAGTTGATTCTTCGCTTGATAAATTATTCATGATGAAATGGATAAGTTTTAAAAATAACGTTTTGGTTTTTTAAAATCTCTCAAAGATAATACAACATTTTCACTCTATCTTGAATATTGATTAAACGGTAATGTTATCCTACAAAATGAGACGCTGTTAACCCAAAAATTGCAACACACTTTCTAATCCCATACCTCTTGAACCTTTTACAAGAATATGAGTATCATTAACGGGATAATCTTGTAGCCAATTGTGTAAACCAAACTTATCTGGAAAATAATGTACTTTCATCATCGGTAATACTCTTACAGCACTTTCCATTAGTTGACCAGCCAAAAGGATATAATCAAACTGACAGTTCAGCAATAATTTTCCGATGGCTTCATGTTCTGCACTGGCTTCTTCACCCAATTCAAACATATCGCCCAGAATCACCATTTTCTTTCCTACTTTCAAATCATTGAAATAAGTAATAGCGGCTGACATTGAAGAAGGATTGGCATTGTAAGCATCCATCAAAACCATGTTTGTTCCTTTTTGAATAAACTGTGAACGGTTATTATTGGGAACATAATCAGCCACAGCCTGACAAGCGATTGAAGTTTCAATGCCAAAAAATTGACCAATTCTGATGGCGGCACAAATATTCTGGAAATTATAAATACCTGTAATATGAGAAGTATATTGATTTCCAGATAAATCTTTGAAAATAACAAATGGACTTTCTTCAACAATATTTACGACTTTTTCAAAAGCTTGGTTTTCCAGAGAAGTATAAACAACTGTTTCTTTAAAACTGTATGGCTGAATCATTTCGTAAGTTGGTTCAGAAGCAACATTTACGAAAACCGTTCCTTTATTAGCACCCAACCAATCATATAATTCACCTTTTCCTTTTCTTACACCTTCTATACCACCGAAACCTTCTAAATGAGCTTTGCCGATGTTGGTGATAAAGCCATGCGTTGGTTCTGCGATTTCTGCTAATTCTTTAATATCACCTTGTTTGTTCGCTCCCATTTCAATAATGGCTACTTCGATAGTTTCATCAATTGCCAAAATCGTTAAAGGAACGCCAATATGATTATTCAAATTTCCCAGCGTAGCATAAGCACGAAATTTTTTCGATAAAACACAGTTTATCAGCTCTTTAGTGGTGGTTTTACCGTTAGAACCCGTCAAGCCAATAAAGGGAATATTTAACTGTTTTCGATGAAAATTGGCTAATTGTTGCAAGGCTTTCAGCCCATCTTCTACCAAAAGATATTGCTCATTTTTTACGTAAAGAGCATCATCAACCACTGCATATTTTGCACCTTTTTCGATGGCTTGTTCAGCAAAAGCATTCGCATCAAAATTGGGACCTTTCAAGGCAAAAAACATGGAAGCTTCTTCAATTTTACGGGTATCCGTAGAAACCCCAGAACATTCTTTATACTTTTGATATAATTCAGTAAGCGAAATCATCATTTTATTCGTTATGTGTGTACCTCAAATATGAGATTCAGGATTTTTCGACAAATATTACATGAAAAAATTAATTTTACTTTTATTACTGTCAAATCTTGGTAAAAGCTTTGCTCAAAACTTTACCTTTCAATACAATAATACCTTCAAAATTATCCAAAATGGACAAATTTTACCCAATGCTTTTGCAGGGGGTGTTAATGCTCCGCAATTTTCAAGATGTCATTTAGATAATGATGGCGTTGAAGATTTAGTCGTTTTCGATAGAACCAATTCCAAACTTTCTACTTTTTTGGCTAAAAAAGACAATGCTGGAAAGTATTTTTGGCAATATACTCCTGAATTTGAAACTGCATTTCCAAGTATTCAGCATTGGATTTTACTAGTAGATTATGATTCAGATGGCAAAAAGGATATTTTTACTTATACGCCAGCGGGAATCAAGGTTTATAGAAATATTTCTACCGATAAAATCGCTTGGCAACTTATTACCGACCCACTGTACAGTACTGGTTATTCTGGAAGAATCAATTTATACACGGCTTCAACAGATATACCTGCCATTGTTGACATTGATAATGATGGAGATTTAGATATTATCGCTTTTGATTCTTCTGGAAATTTTTTACTCTTCCATAAAAATTTCAGCCAAGAAAATTATAAAGATAATACTCACTTAGAATTTAAAAGAATTGGCGATTGTTGGGGAAATTTCTTCAAAGAACATTTTGAAGATGCCCGTTTTAATCAAGATTGCGGAAGTAATACGCCAGTCGGAGGAAATGGTAATCCAAGTAGCCAAAAAGTAGAACACTCTGGAAATGCTTTATTGGTTGTAGATTTAGATGGCGACGGTTTGAAAGATGCTCTTTACGGACACGTTACTGCCAACAGAGTAGCGGCATTGAGCAATAATGGAAACCAAAACCAAACGATTTTCACCAAAGCAGATTATTATTTTCCGAATCAAAAACCGATAGATTTCTCTGTTTTCCCTGCGATTTATTATGAAGATTTAGATTTTGATGGTATCAAAGACATTATCGCTGCACCAAATGGCTACGATAATGCACTTCAAACGGTTGATTATCAAAATTCTGCTTGGTTTTTCAAAAACTCAGGACAAAACAATAAGCCAATCCTTACTTATCAACAAGGTAATTTCTTACAAAATACGATGGTTGATTTGGGCGAGAACGCTTCGCCAGTTTTAGTGGATATTGATGGCGATGGCGATAAAGATTTATTAGTTGGTAATGCTGGAAATCGTGGCGATACAGGTTACAGAGCCAATATTGCTCTTTATGAAAATAAAGGAAATAATACTTTTGAATTAAAAACAGCTGATTTTTTAGACCTTTCAAAAGCACAGCAATTATTTGAAATCAAACCATTTGTTACTGATATGAATGGCGATGGTACAGAAGATTTTGGATTTACCGCCAATACTTTTAATGGCATGACGATTCAATACATTCCAAATCGTGCGCCTAAAAATCAAGCTTTTTCTTTGAAACTTTCTGAAATTGTTACTTTAGCTAAAATCAATAATTTATCAAATGGAGATTCTCCTTTGTTTTTTGATTTAGATAATGATGGCAAAAAAGATTTACTCATCGGAAAAGGAAGTGGAAGAATTGAATTTCATAAAAATAATGGAAGTAACGAAAACCCAAATTATGTTTTAACGAAAGAAGAACTCGGCGGACTTACCTCTGATTATCTTTCAGGCAATGTTTCCTTGACTGTTGCTGACTTGAATGGCGATGGAAAAGCAGAACTTATTACTGGAAATAGAGATGGTACTTTCAAGGTTTTCAAAAATATTATTGAGCAAAGTCAAGACCTTTTTAAAGAAGACACTTCTGGCATTTTGAATGATTTTACTGGTAAACACGAACATTTGAAACTAGGCGGAATGCTTTCAATTACTGTTGGAGATTTAGATGGCGATGTAATTCCTGACTTTATTGTTGGCACAAATTCTGGAGGTTTAAGATTTTTGAAAGGCACAACAAAATTTACAGTTACAGGCAATGAAGAAAGTAAATCAGCTGTGATTTATCCAAATCCAGCCAATCATTATATTTATATTAAAAATACTTATCCCGCAACATTTCATTTAATAGATTTTACAGGAAAAGACCTTGGTCGAAAAACAAGTACCAACCTCAACGAAGAAGTCTATTTTGATTTAAGTACTTATCCAAACGGCACATATTTTATCAGAATAATGGCAGAAGGGAAAGCCCTAATTACCGAAAAAGTATTATTGAACAAGTAAAATACAGAATTTGGCTTTCCTATTAAAAAGCCTTTATTGTGATTTTAAATAACATTTTTAATTTTTTTCGCAAAAAATACCTCAAAATTGCGAACTTTGGAATAATACAGTTGCTTGGCACAAGGCTAATGGTTAGAAAAAATTTAAGCTTCATCAACGAAAGGAGTAATCCTCAAATCTTTAACCAATTGTAACTCGCCAAGAACCAATTTTTTATATGGCTAGAAATATTCCAAAAAATACAGAAAAAACCAAAGAACGAAATCCATCCCAACCCATTTCGTTTGATTTCAATATAAAAAAAATACTTCAAAGCGAACAATTACACTTCGTTTTGGGCATCCTGTTTATACTCTTAGGTATATTCATGTTTTTTTCGTTTTCGTCTCATCTTTTTACAGGTGATGCAGACCAAAGTGAGGTAGAAGATGAGTTACAATCATCTATTGAACCTTTGAAAAAACAGCCCAAAAATCCATTCGGTTTGTATGGAGCGAAATTAGCGCATTTGTTACTTTTCAGACTTTTCGGCTGGTCTGCCTTTTTACTTGTTCCAATTTTATTGATTGCTGGCTACAAACTTTCTTTTAAAAAGGAAATTTTACCACTTGAAAAACTTACTTGGCAATCATTATTTTATATGATTTGGCTAAGTACTTTCCTTGGTTTTTTCGTTTTTATGCTTGAAGCGGAGGAAAAATGGAGTAACCTATGTGGTGGCATCGGATACTTTATCAATGAATATTTATATGGTTTTATTGGTTGGGCATCTTTCTTTGTTATCTCTTTTGTCTTGATTGTTTTTGTCGTCTATTATTACAAAGTTGACACTTCTAGTTTTGCAACAAATGAAACTGAAGAGGATGTGGCTTTAGCTACGCCAGAAAGTGAAACAGCAGAAGAAAACATTGCCGAAGCAAAAAACATCAAACGAGTAAGAGCAAATTTTGAAACAATTTTAGCAGAAGAAGAACCAGAAGAGGAATTAGCAATCGACCGTGAAGATAATTTTGATGAAGCTAATATTCGTCCTTTCCTTCCTCCAATCGTTGAAACACCATCTGCAAAAAGTAATAATTCAAACAAAGGTGCAGTTGCCTTGACTATTGAAAATAGCGATGATATTCCAGAAGTAATTGAAGATTTTGAAGACGATGCACCAATGTTGGAAATCAACGAATCTGTCAATGATGAATTGGTGAAAAAATTTGGTTTATACGACCCAATGTTGGATTTGCCTCATTACAAGTACCCAATTTTGGATTTGATGAAAGAGTACGACATGGGCAAACCAAACGTTTCGCAAGAGGAATTGAAAGCCAATTCGGATAAAATTGTGGAAACTTTGGCGAATTATGGCATTGGTATCGCTTCTATTAAAGCTACGATTGGACCAACTGTTACTTTGTATGAAATTATTCCAGATGCAGGAGTTAGGATTTCAAAAATCAAAAATTTAGAAGATGACATTGCTTTATCTTTAGCCGCTTTGGGGATTCGTATTATTGCTCCAATTCCAGGGAAAGGGACAATTGGTATTGAAGTACCCAACAAAAACCGTGAAATGGTTCCTGTTAAAATGGTAATTGGCTCTGAGAAATTCCAAAAATCAACCGCTGAATTACCAATCGTTTTAGGGAAAACCATCAGTAATGATATTTTCATCACAGATTTAGCCAAAATGCCTCACTTATTGATGGCAGGTGCAACTGGACAAGGGAAATCAGTTGGTTTGAATATGATTCTTACTTCACTGCTTTACAAAAAACATCCTTCACAATTAAAATTTGTTTTGGTTGACCCTAAAAAGGTTGAATTAACGCTTTTCAATAAAATCGAGCGACACTTCTTGGCAATGTTACCAAACGCTGCCGAAGCCATTATTACCGATACCAAAAAGGTTGTTCATACTTTAAATTCACTTTGTATAGAAATGGACAATCGCTACAATTTATTGAAAGATGCAGGTTGTAGAAATTTGAAAGAATACAATGTAAAGTTTGTTAATAGAAGATTGAATCCCGATAAAGGACATTACTTTATGCCTTATATCGTATTGATTATAGATGAGTTGGCAGACTTGATGATGACCGCTGGTAAAGACGTAGAACAACCAATTGCTCGTTTAGCTCAGTTGGCACGTGCTATCGGTATTCACTTGGTTGTAGCGACGCAACGTCCATCGGTAAACGTTATTACTGGTACAATTAAAGCTAACTTTCCTGCACGACTTTCCTTTAAAGTTACTTCAAAAATTGACTCAAGAACGATTTTGGATACAGGTGGAGCTGAACAATTGGTTGGTCAAGGAGATATGTTACTTTCGATGGGTTCTGATATTATTCGTTTACAATGTGCTTTTGTAGATACGCCAGAAGTAGAAGATGTTTGTGAGTTTATCGGAAATCAACAAGGCTATGATTCTGCTTATATGTTACCAGAATTTGAAGGAGAAAGCGAAGGTGGAGGCAGTGAAAAAAGTGATTTCGATCCAAGCAACCGTGATCAGTTTTTTGATGAAGCCGCACGTTTAATTGTTACTCATCAACAAGGCTCAACATCATTGATTCAAAGAAGGTTAAAATTAGGATACAATCGTGCCGGTCGTTTAATTGACCAATTAGAAGCCGCAGGAATCGTCGGTCAATTCGAAGGCTCAAAAGCCAGAGAAGTATTGATAAAAGACATGGAAACCTTGGAAAGGCATTTGAAGAGTTTGTAGTTTTTAGAGGTGATTTAAGTCATAAACTATTTAAAGCTTTGAGATTAGCTAATAGATAATAAAAAACGGTAATCTTTGAGGTTGCCGTTTTTTATTTCGGGTAACAACACGAGCTACTATTTCCCTAATAAGCAAACCATAATAGATTATACCTGATATTGTTTGTTCAGTAGCTTTTATGTTTTCAAATGGTCATTAACAATAAAATCCACCCAAAAATGGGTAGATTTTATTGTTAATGAATTTGGCTTCCCTTGAAAATTGTTTTTCGATATTGATTTAGAATAAAATCCACTCATATTCTGGGTGGATTTTTCATTTCACTTACGGTGATTTATTAAAAAAATACAATTTTATTTGACT
>NZ_JAYGIL010000054.1:0-16702 GCF_034931025.1 Arcicella gelida
TCTTAGCAGTAACAAAATACAGAAAAACCCCGAAAATTGCCAGTATTGACACTTCTTCGGGGTTATTTTATTGGCAATGTGTTGATTATTAAATATTTACAAGATTAAAGGGAAGCCGAACTAATTCTTATAGGGATTTTTATTAGATTGAATTTTATTAAAGATTCAATTTTTTCAATTCTTTCACGGCAAAATCTGCTGCTCTTGCTGTTAAAGCCATATAAGTAAGCGATGGATTCACACATGAAGCTGAAGTCATGGCAGCACCATCTGTCATAAATACGTTTTTCACAGCATGTACTTGGTTATGTGCATTCAATACCGAAGTTTTAGGGTCACGTCCCATACGGGCAGTTCCCATTTCGTGAATCGCCATTCCTAAGTAAGAACCATTATCATACGTTCTTACATTTTTTACGCCTGATGCTTCTAACATTTCTTTGGCATCATTCATCATGTCGATACGCATTTTCTTTTCGTTTTCACGTAAGTCAGCATCGAATACTACTACTGGCAATCCCCACTTATCTTTAGTAGTTTTGTCGAGGTACATTTTGTTTTCATAATACGGTAAAGTTTCCCCGAAGCCACTAAAGCCAATTGACCATGCCCCTGGCTGAGTTACTTCATTTTTGTAATCTGCACCAAAAGAAAGTTCGGCTACGTTACGTTGCCAGCCCTGACGACTACCACCACCTTGGTAACCAAAACCACGTAAATAATCACGTTTGTCTGAACCGATATTACGGTAGCGAGGTATATAAATACCATTTGCTCTACGACCGTAATAATATTTATCTAAATCACCTTCCCAAGTACCTGAAGCACCTGTACGGAAGTGGTGATCCATCAAGTTATGTCCTAACTGTCCAGAATCATTACCCATACCTTCTGGGAAACGGTTTGAAACAGAGTTCATCATCAACGAAGTAGAACCAATTGTACTACCGCACACGAAGATAATTTTAGCAAAATACTCACGGTCTTGCATTGTTACTGCATCACGTACACGTACACCTGTTGCTTTTTTCTTGTTTTCATCGTACATAATTTCTGTTACGATTGAATCAGGACGTAATGTTAAACGACCTGTTTTAGCTGCTGGAGGTAAAGTACAAGATTGTGTACTGAAGTAAGCTCCGAATGGACAACCCAAAGAACATTTGTTACGATATTGACAAGAAGAACGACCAATTCCTAATTGTTCTTTTGCTGCTTCCGAAAGGTTCGCAACACGTCCCATCGTAAGGTTACGACCAGGGAATGTTTTTTCAAGACGTTGTTTTACTTCTTTTTCCACACAGAACATTTCCATTGGAGGAAGGAATTCACCATCTGGCAATTGAGGTAAACCTAATTTTTCTCCTGAGATTCCAGCGAATTTTTCAACATAAGAATACCAAGGAGCAATATCTTTATAACGAATTGGCCAATCGACAGCGATACCGTCTTTTAAATTCGCTTCAAAGTCAATATCACTTAAACGATACGATTGACGACCCCACATGATTGATTTTCCACCAACGATGTTTGGACGATACCAGTCAAAACGTTTTTCTTCTTTATATAATGAGTCTGAATCGTTCATCCAATATTTTTCCGTCATTTCGTTGTACGGATAATCACGGGCTAATTTTGGATGAGATTCTTTTTGTTCTATCGTTAAGCGACCATTGTATTTCATTTCCCAAGGGTCTTTCATAGCATTTTCGTAGCCAGTAACGTGTTCTAATTGCTTACCTCTTTCGAGCATAAGTACTTTCAAACCTTTTTCAGTTAGTTCTTTAGCAGCCCAACCACCAGAAACGCCCGAACCAATTACAATGGCATCGTAAGTCATTCCTTTTACTGCATCTATATTCAAATTTGACATCTCTTGAATTTTTTGAGCTGTGAGCTTTGAGCCATCAGCTTTGAGTTTAAACAAATAATTTGGTCTTGACTCTGAGGAATGTCAATAGTAATTTAGCAATATAATGCTAAAATCTAATAGCTCATTGCTCAAAGCTAAAAAGCTACTACAACGCCCACGCTTTTTGACCAGGCTTCAAAGGAACACAGCCTTGGAATTTACCCGGAATTGGCAAATAAGCCAATGCTTTAGTAGCACCAATTTCAGAAGTAAAATAGCCAGTTACTGTTAATTCTTTCATTCTCATAAAGAAAGGTTTGTCATTCACCGTACTCAATTTAACCATTTCGTTTTTCTGAGCTGTATCTAATTCTATAAAACCTTTACCAAACTTAGTTTTGCTGTCAGCATCTAATTTTGCCAAACCTGCATAAAACTTATCTTGGTCTTCTTTCTTGTAACAATCACGCATTACACGTACAATAAATTTCTCAGCACCAGCAGCTTTTGCACCCGGAGTGTCTGTTGTTGGAATGATAATATCAGCTACTTCTGCCAGTAATGTTTCTTGCTCAATACTAACGGCTACACTGTCTCCAGTATTGATGATTTGTCCCATTACTCCTGCCATTAATGGGGCAGAAAGTACGCCTCCCATTAGAAGGGCAACTCGTTGGACGGCTTCTCTACGGTTCATATTTTAGTTAAATAATTGATTATTAGATTTTTATAAAAAGCTGTACTCACTAGTTTTTATTAGATAGTAAAGTAAAGAAAAAAACGGTATCAATTAACGTTGAATTAAACTTTTTAATGAAATAGTTTAACTCTGCCCTGTGTTATTATGGAGTTTATGAGTTTAGGGTTTATGAGTTTATAAGTATGTTTTTAGGTTTACAAAGGTTAGTGCTGAAATTCATAAATTTTAATTTCATGAACTCATAAACCTTTAACTCATAAACTTTTACGGCTACTCATTTTCAAATTTAAAATTCCGCCTGCCATAATTTGTTGGTGTGTCAAGAAATTTTGCGTAAATGGTTTTCCGTTGAGTGTTGCCGATTGAATGTAAGGTGTTTTGGCAGAGTTCCCTTTGGCGATGATTTTAAATGTTTTTCCATTCGGTAAATTCAAAGTCGTTTCTTCAAATGTTGGGCTACCGATGATATAATTTGGTGTACCCGGACAAACAGGATAATAGCCCATCATGCTGAAAACCAACCAAGCCGACATTTGCCCGCCGTCTTCGTTGCCACTCATTCCTCCCGCAGAAATATCATATTCTTCTCTGATAATCTGACGTACCTTTTCCTGTGTTTTCCAAGCCTGATTTGCAAAAGGATACAAATACACAATCTGATTATTCGGCTCGTTGCCATGCCAATAATAACCTTGGTCGAACAGCGTATCCAATTTTTCAATAAAGCGTTTTTCACCGCCAATGTGCTTTATCAAACCATCCACATCTTGTGGTACATAGAAAGTATATTGTGCTGGCGAACCTTCTGTAATAAAACTACTTCTTTGTGCAAATGGGTCAAAATTCTTAATCCAAGTACCATTGGCATAGCGTCCACGAGCGTAGCCAGTTTTCGGGTCGATAACATTTTGGTAGTTTTTAGAACGTTTCATCAGTACTTCATAATCACCTTTCTCGCCCAATTTTTCGGCTATTTGTGCCAGTACGAAATCATCATAGGCGTATTCTAAAGTACGAGATACTTGTTCTCTTTTATGAAATGCCTGCCAAACAGAGTCTTGTAAAGGAATATAATTGTATTGTAGATATGACGCTAAAGCTCTTCTTCCTTTTCCTTCTTCATAACTTTTTTGGTCTGCATTTACTTCAAAAGCATTTTTTCGCATGAATTGATATGCAGTTTTTATATCAAAACCTTTGATTCCTTTGATATAAGCGTCACCAATAGCTGCGGTGGCATGGTCGCCAATCATGGCAGCGGTATAATTATTCCAGCATGGAAAAATAGGCAACCAAGTACCTTGTTCTGCTTTTTTGACCAAAGATTGCATCATATCTGCCGTTACTTTTGGTTCTAATAAAGTATGCAAAGGATGTACTGCACGATAAGTATCCCAGAGGTTATAATCTTCATAATAATCAAATCCTTTGGCTTGATAAATGTTATCATCGTCGGCAAAGCCTGTGTAAGTACCATCAATATCAGAGAATACTCTTGGAGTAAGTTTGGCATGATAAAGTGCTGAGTAAAACAAGGTTTTATCATACTCCGAACCTTTTACTTGGATTTTGCCCAAAGCTTTGTTCCAAGCGTTATTGGATGCTTGACGAGTTTTTGAAAAATCCCAATGATTGATTTCTCCTTCCAAATTTTTTCTGGCTCCTTCCAAACTTGTGAAAGAAGTACCAATGCGTACTTTTACCAATTGAGTGCCAAATTGGGCATAAGCACCAACCGCTTGTTTTTGTCCGTTTCCTTGTGCTTTTGTTATTTTTGAAGTGATTTCATTGTTTTTCCAAACGCCAAAATCAGTAAAAGCTTGGTCGAATTGAATGACGAAGTAACCGCTAAAACCTGCTGGTTTGCCAACACCTTGATAAATTCGGTGAACGGGATTACAACCTACGATTTCATTTTTTTCTGGATGAATTTCCACAAAACCTTCGCCTTCATCTGAATTTGGTTCAACAACAATATAATTTTCCTGATTTTGACTGAAAGTAAACTGTAAAAATCCAGCACGAGAAAGGGCAGTCATTTCAGCTTTAATATTGCCTTTTTTTAGTGTTACTTGGTAGTAAGATGGTTTTACAGTTTCAGTTTTTCGGTCGAAATCACTTCCTCTGTCTGTCGTATTTACATTTAATTTTCCAGACATCGGCATGATGGTAACACTTCCGTAATCTTGTACGCAACTGCCATTCATCCAATGTGTTCCTCTGAAACCTTGAATTTTAGTATCGTTATAATAAAATGGCGGAATACATTTTAATTCGGTTGCACGAGTTTGTGGCGTCCAAGAAGTCATACCTTGTGGCACGCCAATGGCAGGTACAATTTGTCCTTTCATTTCTGAACCTGCTTCACTGTGTTTTTTAGCACTTTCCGTAGTACTTGGAGCTGAACCAATCAGCGGATTTACGTAATCTGCGGGCTGTTTTTGTGCCATACTTCCGAAAGGCAATAACAGTGTAAAAAGAATTTTTTTATAATTCATGTTTATTTAGAATACTTAATGCGATTTTTTGGTAAATGTTATCTTGATTTTTATACTTTCAAAAACCATTTCTGACGATATAAAAAGTATAAAAAAGCTAATTGTACTATTATAATTCCGCTTGCTAATGCTACTGGTTGCCAAGTGATGGCTACTTGTTGAATTAAACCGCCAAATAAATAAAATGCTGTTGATTCAAAATTAATTAATCCGTGTGCTGCCATGTAAATTGTGATGGAATTCATGCCAATCCAAACGAATGGAGCTATCCAAAATTTGATTTCTAGTACATCAATAATTAAGTAAAAGAAAGCCATAAACAGTAAACTGAAACCACCCGAACAAAGTACGAATGAACTCGTCCACATAATTTTATTAATCGGGAAAATTGGATTCCAAATCCAAGCTAAAATAATTAAAATGATGCCAATGACTGACATTATTACTACTTTTTTGATTTTTGGAGTACTTGTTAAACGTAAAAACTGACCAGTAAAAACACCTAAAAGTGCATTGCAAATGGCTGGTAAAGTAGAAAGTAAACCTTCGGGGTCATATACTTTTCGGTGAAGTTTTCCCGGTAAAAATAATCGGTCGATATAGGCTGATAAATTGCCTTCTTTGGTGAATATTCCTGTTCCAAAATCTGGAACAGGAATGTATTTCAAGAGTAAAAAATAGCCAATAAGAATGCTGAAAAAAAGGATGATTTGGGTTCTGAGGTCGGTATAAATGAAAATAATTCCTGCGAATAAACAAGAAAGGGCAATTCTACCCAAAACACTGGCGATACGAGTATTTTCGTAGCCTTGCCATTTGAATAAACCGTTGACAATTGTTCCTAAAATGATTAAGATAATTGCTCTCTTGAATAAACTTTTTAGAATAAGAAGTTTGGTGTTTTGTGGATTTTCTAATTGTTTACCGATACTGTAGGGCATTGAAATACCAGCAATGAAAATAAAAAGTGGGAATATTAAATCGTAAAAGGTAAAACCGTTCCATTCTGAATGATGTAATTGGCTAGACATCCAGTTGATTATGCTATTATCAGAAGCTTTTGCCCATTCGTGAATTAAGCCTTCGCCACTAATAATCCAAAACATATCAAAACCTCGAAGTGCATCTAAGGACTGTAATCGAGTTGAATTTATACCTTTTTGCATAAGTAATATTTGTAATAATAGTCTGAACAGATTTTCAGGATGGCTCTTGAAAACAATAGCTTTGCACCAAGAAAATTCTTTGATACAAAGCTATTGATAATTGTTCAGTCAATTAAATTTTAATAACCAGGGTTTTGCGTTAATGATCTGTTTAATTGCAAAGCATTGGTTGGAATCGGGAAAAGGCGTTTTTTAACATCTTTATCCGTTTTTGCTCCCCAAGTATCTTCATATTTACCAAAACGAATCATATCATTACGGTGCCAAGTTTCCCAAGTAAATTCTCTTGCTCTTTCTTCATAAAGCTGTTGTAAAGTAACAGAAGTCCAAGGCGTTGAAGTAGTACGTTTGCTTCTTACTTCGTTTACCAAAGAAATGGCTGTTTGTCCGTTTGTCGCAGAACCACCTCTAGCAATTGCCTCAGCTTTCATCAACAATACATCCGCATATCTGAAAAGCGGCACATCGTTATTTTGATTTCTAGTTGCCGAAGTACTATCTGCATAGAATTTGTTGTTACGATAACCCATGTTCCAAGCTTTTTCATCATTACCCAAATCAAAACTAGCAGGTTTTTTGATGACAACATCTGGTGTTATCTCAACTTGATAAGATAAAGCTGCTCCAGCATCTGCACCTTTGTAATCTTCGTCATAACCTTGTTTTGTTGTACTTACCATTACTGGATTGCCTTTGTAATCAAATTGTTTTCCAGTAATCCATTGCTGATTTCTTACATCTTTTGCATCGTTGAAGTACTTGTAAAATTCTGGAAGCGTGCTTGCTGCCGAACTTGGCGTAAAAGGCAAACTGTATTTGGCACGCAACGATCTTGGTAGCGAGTAACGAGCATAAAACATATAACCGTTAGGAGCGGAGGCATCATAAGGAATCGCAAAAATAAATTCCTTGATTTGCGGGCCGTTATTCACGAAAAACATTTTACGATAATCACTTTCGATAGCGTATTTCCCTGAACTGATGATGTTATCACAAGCAATAATAGCATCGTTCCAACGAGCAGTACCTGTGTAAACCTCAGCATTCAAATACATTTTCGCTAAAATGGCATAAGCAGTATATTTGTTAGGACGACCATAGGTTTCTTGACCAACTACTGTGCTTAGGTTTGGAATACTTTCTTGTAATTCTTTCTCAATAAACTTAAATACATCAGCTCTTGCAGTTGTTCTAGCCGTAGCTGTATCACCAAATTTTGTTGAAATTGGGATATTTCCCCACATATCCATCATCATAAAGTAACATAAACCACGCATTGTTCTTAATTCTGCAAGACTGGTTTTCTTTGCGTCGGATTCTGGTGCTTTTGAAATCAAGAAAATATTCTGATTACTTGTACTGATGGTACTTGTTAGCCATGACCAAGCACTTTGTACGTGTGCATTGTCTGGATTCCAAGTATGTTTATGATGTTGCTCATAACGCCCGCCATCATACCAGTTTCCACCACGTGCAGGTAAAATTGCTTCATCTGTACTCAACGACTGTAAAAACCAGTAATCTGTTGAATAATTCTGACGAAAAGCATTATAGGTAGGACCCGCAGCTTGAATAAACTGAATTTGAGTCTGAGGGAAAATATCAGGCGTCAGTTGTGTTGTTACGGGGACGTCAAGGTCATGGCAAGCCATTAATCCACTTATGCTTGCAATGGTTATTATCAATTGAAATATTTTTTTCATCTGTTTCTAGCATTAATAGTTTTGAACAGTACACAATTCTCTAAGAAGAATTTCTCTAAAAGCATTATTTATTCAGTAATTGCTTCTAGGTACTGTTTGAATTATTGTAAATGTTTTTAGAATGAGGCGGAAACACCAAACAAGAATGTACGTGTTTTAGGATAGAAGTTGTTAGCATCTACACCAGGAGCTGTACCACCTTGGTTGATTTCAGGGTCGATACCTTTATAGCCCGTAATCACAAACAAATTGTTTACTGAAGCATACAAACGAATACGTTTAACGTTTTTAGTAATGTTTTTGAATGAATAACCCAAAGTAGCATTATCTAAACGTAAGTAGCTACCATTTTCTAAGAAACGTGATGAGTAACGATAAGAGTTAAAATCGTTTGCTGATTCTTCGGCAACTTCAACAGGAATATTGGTAAATCTCGCTGTACTTGGTCTGAACAAATCTGCACGAGTAACATTCATGATTTTGTTTCCTAAAACTGCCCGCATGAAAATATTCAAGTCGAAGTTTTTGTAAGTGAAATTATTCGACCAACCTAATAACAATTTAGGTTGTGCATTTCCTATGGCTTTGTAGTCTTTTACGCTGACAGGTTTGGTAGTCAATTCACCTTTTGCATTGTAGTATTGCGAAACACCATTAGCATCTTTTCCTGCATATTCATAAGTAAAGAATTGTCCAATTGGTTGTCCTGCTACAATCAACTGTACAGTTTCCCCAGTTTGTCCGCCACCATCAGGTGTTACAATTTTAATTGAATCTGTTTTAAGCGTTGAATTCGAAAGACTAACAATTTTGTTTTGATTGTGTGCTAAGTTGAGCGTAGTATTCCAAGAAAAGTTTTGGGTTTTAACAGCATTTACATTTAATGTAAACTCAACTCCTTTATTGCTCATTTTTCCAACGTTAGCAGTTAATGAACCATTTGGATATAAAACAGTACTTACTGGGTATGTCCAAATCAAATCTGAAGTTGTTTTATCATATACTTCTAATGTACCGCTTACTTTTCCTTTAGCAATTGCGAAATCGAGACCTACGTTAGAAGTCGCTGTTTTTTCCCAACCTAAATCTGGGTTTTCGTTTTGTAATGCACCAATCGCTGCTTGTTGCGACCCATTGTAGTAGAAAGTACCAACGTTTCCGTAAATCAATTTAGTAGTATAGGGGCTAAAGCCTGCTGAGTTACCCGTTACACCATAGCTAAGACGTAATTTTAATTCGCTGAAAACCTGTTGTTTTTCCATGAATCCCTCTTGGTCAACTCTCCAAGCAAAACCTACTGCTGGGAAATAACCCCACTGTTTGTTCAAACCAAATACCGAAGAACCATCACGACGAATAGAACCTTGTAATAAGTATTTGTTTTTGTAATTATAGTTAATACGTCCGAAATCAGAGATTAAACGTACTTGTTGATAATTATCACCACCATAATTCACTCTGAAAGAATTTACAGCATAAGGGTTACCAAGCCCTAAATTATTGTAGCCAACGGCATCTACAGGGAAATTTGTACTAGTAGCTTGGAAGCCGTCGCCGTTGATATTTTCTTGCCATGAATAACCAACTACTGCATTAATTGAATGGTCACCAATTTGCTTATCCCATGTAAGGTAGGTTTCCAAAAGGTTTTGTGTATTCTGATACGCATTTCTTGTTGCCAAACCATTTGCACCTACTAAAGTGATGAAAGATGGGTTTCCTGGAGGTTCTGGTGTGCTACGGATGTTATTATAATATTGTGTATAATAACTGTTGTAATATGCTCCATAATTCGTTTGGAAGTTTTGGTACGAGAATTTAACATCATAAGTAAAACCGAATGGCAGTTTTAACTGACCAAAGAAAGTTCCTACCAAATTCTTATATTTCAAACGTTCTTGTCCGTTTTCAATCAAAGAAACAGGGTTGTAATAACTCGATTTATTGAAGTTATCATAAAAAGAACCATCTGCATTATGTATTGGAGCCGTCGGTAAATAAGTCAACATTTGTGCTAAAACAGTGTTTCTATATGGAACCCATTTTGCATCACTCACTGAATTGGTTACCGATAAACCCAATTTTAAATTATCGTTAAATGCTTTTTGTTCGATAGATAATCTTGCAACTACACGATTCAAAGCACTTGATTTAATAACACCTTCTTGGTCAAAGTAATTGATACTTGCGTTGTAAACAGTGCTTTCGCTACCACCACCAAATGAAATATTATGGTTTTGGCTAATTGCCGAACTACGTTGAACAGCGTCTTGCCAATTGGTATTAGCACCTAAATCATCCTCTGGAGTTAAAGCTTGTCCATTTTTTGTTAAAAATGCTTTCAACTGGTTGGCATCCATCATTTCATACTGCTTAGATACTTTGTCGATTGCCATGTATGAACTATAAGAAACCTGCATTTGTCCTTTATTAGCACGTTTTGTCGTAACCATAATTACACCATTGGCAGCACGGTTACCATAGATTGCAGTTGCAGCAGCATCTTTCAAAATGTCCATCGTAGCAATATCGTCTGGTGCAATCAAAGAAATATCTGCACCCGGAACACCGTCAATTACGAATAAAGGTGATTGTGCGCCATCACGCAATGAAGATGCACCACGTAAAATAATAGCCGCAGCACGGTTAGGGTCACCACTACGAGTAATGTTTAAGCCCGGAACTTTACCTTGTAATAACTGCCCAACATCACTGATGGCACCTCTGTTCATATCTTCCGGTTTGATGGTTGTAATAGCACTGGTTAAGTTTTTACGTGATTGCGTACCATAACCTACTACTACTACTTCATCTAAACTTTGGTTTTCAACCAACATCGAAACGTTGATTACCGAGCGACCATTTACTACAACTTCTTGCTTTTGGTAACCTACAAATGAGAAAATCAAAGTATTGTTTCCATCTGGTACTGCAATTTTGTATTGACCTTTGCTGTCTGTTGCTGTACCTCTATTGGTGTTTTTTACGAGTACCGAAACACCAGGTAATACTTGTCCCTTCTCATCGGTGATTGTTCCCGTGATGCTTTGTTCGGCGATTATTTCGTTTGGGATGATTGTTTGAATGTTTTCTTTTTCAGTAACCGTTTTTTTACGAAGAAGAATACGGTTATCCATTACTTCATACGAAATATTTAATGGACTAAGAAGCTTCTCTAAAACCTTTGATAATTTATCGTCAGTAAAATCAAAAGACACAATTTGCTCTGCCTGAATGGCATTTGAGCTATACACAAATTTTACATCTGCTTTCTTCTCTATCTGGAATAATACTTTTTTAACGGTACTCGTCCCAGTTCTTAGCGTAATACTTTTATTGAGTACCTCTTGCGAAAATGCACTGTTTGCCAGAGAAATTCCGCAACAGATAATCGAGAGGAATAATTGAGTAATGGTAATTCGCATCGCTTTGGAGAGAATCTTTTTAAATGATAATTTTTTTTTCATACTTTTAACTGTTTTTAAACTGTGAAATGTGGAAAAACAAACCCTGAACATCGTCCTGATGTCACCGAATTGGCGTTTGGTGGGGTTTCTTAGGCCGATAATGCTCGTAACATTATCGGCTTTTTCATTTGAAAGCGACTATGTTTTCATGGAGTTAAAGGGAAAGTTTGAGTTATGAGTTATTAATTTGGAATTTTAAGTTGTGAATTGTGAATGATGAGTTGTGAATGGGGAGTAAAAATTATTCATTCACAACTCATCACCCACAATTCTTCACTGACATCCTGCACCGTTGATAAAAATCACCGTTCCACGCTGTTCGTAAGTAGCGTTGACCGATTTACAGATTAAATCAAGCTGGTTGTGTAAAGAAATTTCGTTTAAATCTGCCGTGAATACACATTTATTGAGTTCATGATTTTCAACGACGAATTCTATTTGATAAGCTTCTTTCAAACGCTCGAGTACTTCTGTCAGGGGCGTTTCTTCAAAAATGAAATCTAATGTTGTAGCTGGAATATTCACGATGACTGGATTTTCAACCAAGCTTGGAATCAGTTTTTTTGTTTCTTTATCAAAAACAATTTTCTGGTTCGGAGTCAGAATTACACCATTTTTATGAGTAACATTATCTTCTGAATTTTCATAAACTGATACTCTTCCTGTAGCCACTAATACTTCAATGGCTTTTGAATCATCGTAAGATTTGATGGTGAAACTTGTACCTAATACTTCAGTTACTAAATCTCGGGTATGTACAATAAAAGGTTTTGATGGATTTCTTTTTACCTTGAAAAATGCTTCGCCTTTTAAATAGACACTGCGGGTTTTATCGTTGAAATGTTCAGGGTAACTGATACTGCTTTCTGCTTTCAATACGATTTCACTACCGTCTTCTAATTTAATTTTTTGGGGTTTATTAGAGGTGTTTTTTACTTCAATAACGCCTAAATTGCTGGCGATACTTTCTGTGAATGAATGGCTGTACGCTGTAGTTTTTTGATAATAGAATAAACCGAAAATCCCAATAATCAAGGAAGCCGCCACGGCAACTGCCGTCCATTTGAAGCGGAACGCAACCATGTTTTTAGGAAATAAACTTTGCTGAATTCTTGCCCAAAGCTGCTGTTCTATATTGCTTTTTTCGCTTGAATTCAATCTAAGTTCACTATGTTTTAGCATATTATCCGACCAGTCCTTTACCAAGGCTTCCTCTTCTTTTGTGCAAGAGCCTTCAAGGTATTTTTCTAATAATTTATCGAAATCGTATTGGTTCATCTTTCGTATTTGCTGGAATTTGATGTGAAATTGTAAACAATAGGCGTTGATAAATTAATTATCAGAATGATATACTTTTAAGTTTTCTCTAAGTACTTTCAGCGATTTGGTAATATGATACTCTACCGCTTTTTCACTTAGTTCTAAACGTTGGGCGATGTCTTTGACAGATTGATTTTCAAATCGACTCATTTTAAAAACTTCGCAGGTTTTTTCTGGTAATTTTTTCAATACTTCATCTACTGCTTTTGATAAATCTGCAAAATGTACAATTTCTTCTGTAGAGAACGATTGCTGAATTTCATGGAAAATGATGTACTCTTGAAATTTTCTATTCGTGATTTGAGATTTTATATAATTGGTTGTTAAGTGTTTTATCGAAACCACCAAGTAGGCACTCAGAAAGCGAATATTCAATTGTTCCCGTTTTAACCAAAGACTCTCAAACAAATCATGAACAAGCTCTTCAGCCTCTTCTTTCGTGCCTGTTTCGTGATAGGCAACGCCAAAAAGTTTGTACCAATAACGATGGTAGATTTCCTCAAAGGCTTTTTTATCGTCCTTTTTCAGAAAGTCTATCAATTGTTCATCGCTTAATTGTGAATGCTTCATGTGATTGTTCCGGAATCAATATTTGATGTATAGTCAAACAAGTCGCCAAAATCCCTAAATGGTTTTAAAAAATATTTTTAAAATGCAATTTTAATGCTTCAGCTGTCCTGCTTACACTCAGAAAAGGGTAGAAGTCGATTTTCTACGCAATATTTTTAATGAATTATCTATTATTCACTCCATTTTAAGTTTTGAACTATGCAAAAACTATTTGTAATCTTATTACTCTGTACCGTTTTTGTAGAATCTACGTTGGCACAAATCGACGCCAAAGCCACCAAAGAAACCAAAAGACTCTACCAAAGTTTAGCAAAAATTTCCAAGAAAAATATTCTTTTTGGACATCAGCACGCTACCGAATATGGACATGGATGGGCTGGTGATGAAAATCGTTCTGATGTAAAATCGGTTACGGGTTCGCATCCTGCTGTAATTGGAATTGATTTTAGTGGTTTGTCGGGTCGCCCGAAAGAACAAATTGCCAAAACTGCGGAGGCTTTACGCAAAAGTGTAGTCGATACTTATAATCGTGGAGGTATCACAACGGTTGCTTGGCATTTTTCGAATCCTGCTTCTGGCGGAGGTTTTTATTGGAAAGATTCTGTTTCAGCAGCTTCAATGGCTTTAATAAAACCAAGAGGTTCGCATCATGAAAAGTATAAGGAAATCTTGAAAACTGTTGCAGATTTTGCTCATTCCGTCAAAGGTAAAGATGGTACTTTAGCTCCGATGATTTTCAGACCTTATCATGAGTTTGATGGCGATTGGTTTTGGTGGGGAAAAAGCCATTGTTCTCGGGAAGATTTTATTTCGGTGTGGCAGTTTACCGTTACTTATCTGCGTGATAGTCTGGATGTTCATAATTTTATTTATGCCTTTTCACCTGATTGTAAATTTACGACTGAACAAGAATTTTTAGAGCGTTATCCGGGTGACGAATGGGTGGATATGTTGGGGATGGACAATTATGCTGATTTTGGAAGAAATGGAAAATATAATATTGAACTAGGCGTAAAAAAACTGAAAATCGTATCTGATTATGCCAAAAAAGCCAATCGTTTGGCGGCTTTGACTGAAACTGGTTTAGAGTCTATACCTAATCCTACTTGGTGGACGGAGACTTTGTTGAAAGCCCTGAAATCCGAAAAAATGAATCTGGCTTACGTTTTGGTTTGGAGAAATGATGTTAAAAGTCCAACGCATTTTTATGCACCTTTTCCAGAACAAGTAAGCGTTCCCGATTTCTTGAAGTTCTACGAAGATGCTTATACTCTTTTCGAAAATGATTTAAAGTACATCTATCGTAAAAAGCGATTCTTATTTTTTTAGCATTCAATCATCCAATTCAATTATAAATTTCAAAATCATGAAAAAACAATCTTATGCTATCGCTCTTACTTTGCTATTCTTGCTGAGTATCGGCGATACTTTTGCTCAAAAAGCAAAGCCATTATTTAACTTTCCATTTGGTGTGCAGGCTTATACTTTTCGAAATCATTTCCCTGTTTCTGTTGAAAATACTTTGGATAAAATCAAAGCGATGGGCATTACGGAAATAGAAAGTAGCGGTGCAAAAGGGATGAGTAATGCCGATTACAAAAAACTTTGTAACGACAGAGGAATCAGTATTCCTTCGGCGGGCTGTAGTTATGAACAATTGGAGAGTAACCCGCAAGAGGTTGTGGATAACGCCAAGGCTTTGGGTGCAAAATATGTGATGTGTGCATGGATTCCTCACAAAGGCAATGACTTTACCATTGAGGACATTAAAAAAGCGGTACCAGTTTTCAACAAAGCAGGGAAAGTATTGAAAGAAAACGGATTGACTTTCTGTTATCACGATCACGGTTATGAATTCAGACCTTATGAAGACGGAACACTTTTCGATTATTTGGTAAAGAATACCAATCCTGCTTATGTATCTTTTGAAATGGATGTTTTATGGACACTTCATGGCAGAGCGAATCCAGAAGCTTTATTACAAAAATATGGTTCTCGCTGGAAATTGATGCACGTGAAAGATTTGAAAAAAGGTATTGTAGGTGATTTCTCAGGGCATACTCCCGCAGAAAACGATGTGGTTTTGGGAACAGGACAAGCCAACTGGCCAGCTATTTTGAAGATAGCCAAAAAGATTGGCATCAAACATTACTTTATTGAAGACGAAAGCGAACATGAATTAGAAAATGTGCCTTTGAGTATTACTTATTTGAAGGGGTTATAAGAGGGATATTTATTATTAACTGTTGTTGATTTCAACTGAAAATTACAACAGTTAATAACAAAATATTTTAATTTTCTCCATATGAATATTCTTCTTCACAACTCAAACAGATATTTCCAATCATATTTTCCTCTTCAAACTCTTCTCCACATTTTTCACAAGTAATTGTAGGTTTGAATATATGATATTCTACTATATTAATTCCATCGTTATCGTATGAACTAACAATCAAATAATTAAATCCACATTCACAACATTCTTTTACATTGTTATACTCTCCATCCCATATGCCATTGATAGCACCACATTCTATACAGATGAAATGCTCACTATTACACATTGAACAATGTCCAACTTCTATTGATTGCTTGTGCGGTTTATAAGAACTTGGTAAATTTTCAGAGAATTCAAATTCTTTTTGTTTTGGATTATAAAATGAGCCTATTCTATCATCTATTAACTCTATCTTGCTTTGGAAGTGTACTTCTGAAACCCAGTTCTGACTTACTTCACAAATTTGACAAAGAATAATATCATCATCCCATTTTGCATCATTTTGCATTTGCTCTATTATTGCAAGTTCCTCTTTTGATAAAATATCTTCTTTTATGTTATTTAATGCTTCACCTACAATTTTATAAAAATGGCTTTTAGTATTATTAAACTCATCAACTAAATCTGAATGTAAATGATTTTTACCTTCTTTCTTTTCACAAAAATCATCAGTATTATAGGAAATAAAAAAAGCATTTTCTATTGAATTTATTTTAACAAAATCCAGAAAACTGAATAATATTAATGCATCTGCATAACTATTTTTATGTTTGAATGGAGCTTTCTTCTCCAGTGCAAATTGCCCAGACTTTATAAATATTTCATCTTTTATTGAGATTTTTGTTGAATTGCTTTTAAACAAATCGTCAATAAGTTTAATATTATCACTAATTGCATTCTGGATTTCTGTCTTTTTTATTTTGAATTTTTCTAAAAAATCTTTGAAATAATCTTTGTCCTCTTCTTCCTCTTCTAAAAAACTAAGAAAGTTTCGCTCTCCTTTATCTCCTAGTAATTTTAGTATTCGATTTAGTGGGGTGGTCTATTTTTGGTTTACACTTTTTGCGAGGTTTTATTGTTTAATGTTTACACTTTTCGGCATTTTTCTCAAACCATTGCGTTTCAAAATCAAGTGGGAATTCATATTT
>NZ_JAYGIL010000055.1:0-14380 GCF_034931025.1 Arcicella gelida
ACTTATCCATAAAAATGACAATTATTGTTGCTAAGTTATTTAAAGTTTTTTGTTGGGGCTTTGATTTTTTAAAAAATCAAAGCCCCAACAAAACTTACACAACTAAGGGGAGGGTGCCACTTAAAATGAATTTTGATTTAAAACATCAAATGAAATAAATTAACATTGAAGACTAAAAACTGTACTTTTGTTGCTAGAAATCCTAAACACTTAACTTACCTAAAAACAATCCAACGATACTATGTCGAATATTAGAATTTTAAAGCCTCGTAAAAGAATTGCCTTAATTGCACACGATAACAAAAAAGCTGAATTAATTGATTGGGTCTATTACAACAGAGGCGTACTTTCAAGACATGAATTATTTGCTACAGGCACAACAGGCAGATTAGTTGAAGAATCTATCGACCGTCCAGTAACAAAACTCTTTAGTGGTCCGCTTGGTGGAGACCAACAAATTGGGGCTTTGGTAGCCGAAGGTGCTGTTGACATGATTATTTTCTTTTGGGACCCGATGGCATCACAACCGCATGACCCTGATATTAAAGCTTTGTTGCGTTTGGGTGTAGTTTGGAATATCCCAATGGCTTGTAATCGAGCAACGGCTGATTTTATGCTTACTTCACCATTAATGAATGATGAATACGAATCTCGCTTGACAGATTATTCTGTTTACTTAGCAAGAAAAGTGTAGATTTGAATTTGAAGATTTGAATTTGACAAGAAATAAACAAGTAAGTCTTATTCATCAATCCCATTTTCAAATCTTCAAATTACCAAATTTTCAAATCAGTACAAGCCATACATCTTTTTAATTTTCTCAAAAAGTACTTCGTTAATTTTGCGGTAGCTTTCAACCGTCCAACCAGCAATGTGTGGCGTTAATATTACATTTTTCATCTGAAACAATTGCTCATAAACTTCTTCTTGTTCAGGCTTTAATTGTTTCATCTTTTCATTTTCTAATACATCCAAACAAGCACCTCTTAATTTACCTGATTGTAAATTTTTCAAAATATCCGCAACAGAAGCCACTTCTCCACGAGAAGTATTTAGTAGAAAAATATTCTTTTTAAATTTCGATAAATACGCATCGTTCACCAGCATTTTTGATGACTCATTTAAAGGAATATGCAGAGAAAGTACATCTGTTTTTTCAAAGATTTCTTCCATCGTTACTTCTTTTACTAAGTGGGACGAGTAATCTGTTTTGAAACAATCATAAGCCAATACTTCTACACCAAAGCCCGCTAGTCGCTCGGAAAGGGCTTTTCCCATATTGCCATAACCGATAATTCCGACCGTCATACCTTTTAATTCTATTCCACGATTGGCTTCACGCAACCAAATTTTCTGACGTACTTCTGCATCAGCCCAATTGATTTTATTGAAAAGTGACAGCAACATCCCTAAAGTATGCTCCGCAACAGCATCAGAATTTCCTTCATTAGCCGCAAATAATTGAATATTTAATTGCTCTACCGCTTCAATATCAATCAAATCTAAGCCTGCTCCAGCCCTTCCAATAAATGCTAATTTTTGTTGATGTGCTAAAAACTCTTTATCAATTTTAGTTTTACTTCTAATCAATAATCCTTCGTAATCTTTTATGATATTCAATAATTCAGGACGTTGAATATTCGGTTGGTAATCTGGAGAAAAACCTATTTCACTCAGCATCGTCAGGATGCTTGGGTGCATATCATCAGCAATTAAAACTTTCTTCATCATATTTGTTGTTCGTACCGATTAATTAATTCAGCTTCGGTATGAATAAGTACTAAAAAAACCTGCCACTGAGGTGACAGGTTCATTTTCTGTTGACAAATTTAACAGATTAAATATTTTTCAGAAAAATTAGCGACTAAAACTTTAATTTTTTCAAGTTGTTCAAGCCAATTTCGATACCTTCCATTGGAGTACGTTTGTAGTTTTCTAATTCAACCACAAAGTATTTTGTACCTGCAATTTTAGCTGCATTAAAAATCTCTTGGAAATTAATATCGCCTTCTCCTACTTCTACTGTTACATTTTTAACTGGATCGTGGTCTTTTACGTGAAAATGCGTAAATCTTCCTGGATGGTTTTTGAACCACTCGATAGGTTGTTCTTTACCCACAACTACCCAATATAAATCCATTTCAAATGTTACTAAATTCCTATCAGTATTATTCAAAAGAGTTGTATAAAGTTGTTCGCCATTATACTTTTTGAATTCAAAATCATGGTTATGGTAGCCGAATTTCACACCAGAAGCCTTGCAATATTCACCTGCTTTGTTGAAAGTTTCTGCCATTTGCTTACCAATCAAACGGTCTGGGTCAGACATGTATGGAGCAATCACATATTTTTGACCAACCTTGATAGCATCTTCTACCAATTTCTTAAAATCATCAGAAAGCTGTCCGTTAACATAGTCTTTTGAAGTAACCATAGCATGAGCAGATGGCATTTTCAAACCGTTATCAGCCAATGTTTTTGCATAATCAGCAGGCGTTAAACCAAAGAATTTTCCGTTTGAATAACCAAAACCTTCTACTTCTTTGTAACCCATTTTAGCAATTTTGGCTAAAGTATCTTTGGCATCTACTTTGATGGCATCACGCACAGAATATAACTGTACACCAATATGACGAGCCTCTTTTTTAGCAGCCCATAAATCATTCGCAAGAAGCGTTGCACCAGCAGTAGCAATTAAGCTATTTTTCAAAAAGTCACGACGTGATTGTTGTTCGATCGACATTGTTAATTAAGGTTGAATTTAGATTAAATAATATTTTAGGAAATATTTTACCACTACAAATTAAGGCTTTTTTGAATTTTCCTTATACTGGACTAACTATTTCTTTTCTGTTTCTTACTACATCAATAGCTGTAAAAATAGCTTCAAGCATGGATGTTTCTTTGGCTACATTTTTTCCAGCAATATCATAAGCCGTTCCGTGGTCTGGCGAAGTACGCACTACCGAAAGTCCTGCAGTAAAATTCACACCATTTTCAAAAGAAATGTATTTAAAAGGAATCAATCCTTGGTCGTGATACATTGCTAAAACAGCGTCATAATGTTTAAATTGAGCATTTCCGAAAAATCCATCCGCAGGAAATGGTCCAAAAACAAGATTCCCTTTCTTTCTGAATTGTTCCAAAACTGGTGAGATTACTTCTTTTTCTTCATTGCCTAATAAGCCATCTTCGCCAGCGTGCGGATTCAAGCCTAATACCGCAATTTTTGGTTTTTGGATACCAAAATCTTCTACCAAAGAAGTAAACATCAAATTCAGTTTCTGTGTGATTTTTTCCTGAGTAATCGCTCCACGAACTCTTCCCAAAGGAATATGTCCCGTTACTACGCCAACTCTCAACACATCAGAAACCAAGAACATCAAAGATTCTTTGGAATCAAACGCTTCAGTAAAGTATTCAGTATGTCCAGGGAATTTAAATTCTTCTGATTGAATATTATTTTTATTGATTGGAGCCGTCACGATGGCATGAATATGCCCAGCTTTTAAATCTTCCGTAGCTTTTTGCAAACAAGCCAACGCTGCTGCACCCGCTTCTGGCGTTACTTTCCCAGGTGTTACTTCGGTTTGTTTATCATCCCAACAAGTAATAACATTCGTAAATTTTGGATTGATTTGGTCGATACTCTGAATTCCGTGTAGCGTCCAATCTTTTAATTCAAGGGCTTTTCTGTAATAAGTAAATACTCTTTGTGAACCATAAATTACAGGCGTACAAAGTTTTAAAATACGGTTACTTGTCAATGCCTTTAAAATTACTTCAGGCCCTACACCATTATAATCACCTAAAGTTATTCCTATGATTGGTTTTTGTTGTTCCATTGTTTTTGTAATCAGTGAATGGTTGTTTTATTAAAAAGGATAAAGCTTTCACCATTCTGTAAATTTGAGTTGCAAGTTATCTTAAAAGTAGGGGAAATAAAAATTCCGTTGTTTGACTAAGGTTTCTTTGTGTTTTTATCTATCATGAAAGAAAAAACACAAAATGAATTATTTTTCAAGGTCATATTTTAAGCAGAATTTACAAAAATAGCATCTAACCAAAACTAAATTGTATCTTTCTAATATCTGCCAAATTTTCTTGTGCAGAAGTAACCAAATACCCAATTTATTTTTGATTTTTGTATGATTTAATATGTTTTTGTTTTGTAGATTATAATTTCTTAATAGTTAGCCTTAGTAAGAGATTTTTCAAAACACAAGCCCCTTTCAAATAAAGCATTTACCAATAATCGACAACCAACTTCTGAAATATGGCTCAGCCTTACGTCCAAAAAATCAACAGTCTCTTGGTAGCCAATCGTGGTGAGATAGCTATCCGAATCATGCGTGCTGCCTCTGAATTAGGTATTCGCACAGTTGCCGTTTATACGTTTGAAGACCGTTATTCTCTTCACCGATACAAAGCCGATGAAGCATACCAAATCGGAAAAGATGATGAGCCTTTAAAGCCTTATTTGGATATTGAAGGAATTATTAAACTCTGTAAAGAGAAAAAAATTGATGCGATTCATCCAGGTTATGGTTTTCTTTCAGAGAACGTAACGTTGGCACGTCGTTGCCGTGAAGAAGGAATCAAATTTATTGGTCCTTCGCCTGAAGCAATGGATGCACTTGGTGATAAAGTAGCTGCTAAAGTAGCTGCCAGAATTGCACAAGTACCAATGATTGAAGATTCTAAAGAAGATTTAACCAATTTTGATATTGCCCTTTCGGAAGCACGTAAAATCGGATTCCCTGTAATGGTAAAAGCTGCTGCTGGTGGTGGCGGACGAGGAATGCGTGTAGTTCGTGAAGAAGAAGCTTTAGAAAAAGCATTTAGCGAAGCGAAAAACGAAGCGAAAAATGCGTTTGGCGATGATACTATTTTTATTGAAAAATTTATCGACCAACCAAAACATATTGAAGTACAATTATTAGGTGACCAACACGGGAACTTAGTTCACCTTTACGAACGTGATTGTTCGGTACAAAGACGTTTCCAGAAGGTAGTTGAAGTAGCCCCTTCTTTTGGTTTAAAAGAAGAAACTCGTCAGAAATTATATCAATATGCTTTATCAATCGGTAAAGCAGTAAATTATTATAATGCTGGTACGGTAGAATTTTTGGTGGATAAAGACGAAAATATTTTCTTCATCGAAGTAAACCCACGTATTCAAGTAGAGCATACCATTACAGAAGAAGTAACAGGAATTGACATCGTTAGAACACAAATTCTAATTGCTCAAAACTATAAGCTTTCTGACAGCAATATCTTTATTTTAAAACAAGAAGATATTCCATTGAATGGTTATGCAATTCAATGTCGTATCACAACTGAAGACCCTGCCAATGGTTTCAAGCCAGATTTCGGAACGATTATCGCTTACCGAAATGCAGCAGGTTTTGGTATTCGTTTAGATGAAGGTTCATCATATCCGGGTGTTAAAATTTCTCCATACTTTGATTCAATGTTGGTGAAAGTGTCTGCTCGTGGTAGAACCTTGAAAGGTGCTTCTGAACGTCTTTCACGTGCTTTAACAGAATTCCGTATTCGTGGTGTAAAAACGAATATTCCTTTCCTTAAAAATGTAATTACACACCCAGTTTTCCAAAAAGGGAAATGTGTGGTACAATTCATTGATTCTCATCCTGAATTATTCGATTTTAAAACTTCAAGAGACCGCTCAACGAAAGTACTTCGTTATTTGGGAGATGTGGTAGTAAATGGTAATCCAGATGTAAAAGTTAAAAACGAACGTACTTTCCGTACTCCAGTTGTACCAGCTTTTGACCCTTTTGCCGCATATCCAGCAGGAAACAAACAATTGTTAGATTCGATGGGTGCTGATAAATTCAGTCAGTACATCAAAGAACAAAAACAAATTTTATATACTGATACTACTTTCAGAGACGGTCACCAATCTTTATTAGCGACTCGTGTGCGTACTAAAGATATGGTAGCAGTTGCAGAAAGCTATGCTAAGAACTTCCCTCAATTATTTTCAATGGAAGTTTGGGGCGGTGCTACTTTCGATGTAGCGATGCGTTTCTTGAACGAATCTCCTTGGAAACGTTTAGAAGAATTCCGTGAAGCAATGCCAAATATGCTTTTGCAAATGCTTTTCCGTGGTTCAAATGCGGTTGGTTATTCAGCATATCCAGATAATTTAATTGAGAAATTCGTAGAAAAATCTGCCGAAACAGGTATTGATGTCTTCCGTATTTTCGACTCACTAAACTGGGTTGAAGCGATGAAAGTTTCTATCAAAGCTGTTCGTGAGCGTACAAACGCTATCGCAGAAGCTTCTATTTGTTATACTGGTGATGTCTTTACGAATGAAAAATATTCGTTACAATATTACTTAGATATGGCTCGTCAGTTAGAAGACGAAGGAGCACACATCTTGGCGATTAAAGACATGGCTGGTTTACTTAGACCTTACCAAGCACAATTGTTAGTAACAGAATTGAAGAAAACACTTTCAATTCCTGTACACTTACATACACACGATACTGCTTCAATCCAAGCAGCTACTTATTTGAAAGCCATTGAAGCAGGTGTTGATATTGTTGACTGTTCTCTAGGTTCAATGTCTGGTTTAACGGCTCAACCAAACTTCAATTCGGTAGTGGCAATGATGCAAGGCAACGAGCGTGAATGCCCAATCAACTTGCCATTATTGAACCAATACTCTACTTATTGGGAAGATATTCGTCAATTGTATTATCCGTTTGAATCTGAATTAAAAGCAGGAACTGCCGAAGTTTATGATAATGAAATTCCAGGTGGACAATATACTAACTTACGTGGACAAGCCATTGCTTTGGGTGTAGGCGATAAGTTTGAATTGATGAAGAGCAATTACGTTGAAGCTAACAAATTATTTGGCGACATCGTAAAAGTAACGCCTTCTTCAAAAGTAGTTGGAGACATGGCTATCTTTATGACTGCCAACTCTTTAACTGCCGAAGACGTATATGCAAAAGGAGCAACACTTTCTTTCCCTGAGTCTGTAAAAGATTTCTTCAAGGGTGGTTTAGGTCAACCTCATGGTGGTTTCCCGAAACAATTACAAGAAATTATCTTGAAAGGCGAAACACCACTAACTACTCGTCCAAATGATACAATTCCTCCAATTGATTTCGGACAGGATTTTGAAGATTTCAAAGCGAAATTCCCAGAAAATGAGCAAGGAGAATTGGATTATCTTTCATACAAAATGTATCCGAAAGTATATGAAGATTACTACAAAGCTCAACAAATTTATGGTGAAGTATCGTTGATTCCGACGCCAGCATTCTTGTATGGTTTAAAACCAGACGAAGAAATCTTGATTACTATTGATGAAGGGAAAACAATTATTGTAAAATACTTGTACAAATCTGAGCCTGATGAATCTGGGTTACGTACTGTAATGTTTGAATTGAACGGACAAGCTCGTAGAATTAAAGTATTAGATAAAAATATCAAAGTAGAACGTGCTCAACATGCTAAAGCTTCGGCTAAAGGTGATATTGGTGCACCTTTACAAGGTCGTTTGAGTAGAATCTTGGTAAAACCGGGCGACGAAGTGAAGAAAAATGCACCTTTGTATGTGATTGAAGCCATGAAAATGGAATCAATCGTTTCTTCTCCATTCGAAGGTATCGTTTCAAGAGTTGTTCTGAATGAAGGAACTGTTGTTGAACAAGAAGATTTAGTATTAGCCGTTGAAGAAGCCACTTTACCGGAACCAGACAAAGAAGAATACTTATTTGTTTATGGAACATTGAGAAAAGACTTCGGAAACGAATTACATAAATTAATTACTCGTAATTCTGAATTTATCGGATTGGCTGATTATCAAGGCAAAATGTACAATATCGGTGAATACCCGGGCATTGTAGCCTCTGATGATACTAATAGCAAAGTAATTGGTGAATTGTATAAACTTTCAAATTCATTAAGATTAATCAGAATTTTAGATGAATATGAAGAGTTTTATCCAGAAAATATCGCTGAAAGTGTTTTTGTGAGAAATGCTATTTCTGTAAGTATTGACGGAACAATTTATGAAGCATACTCATATTTGTACAATCGTCCTACAGACGGTTTACCAGAAATAACAAGCGGTGATTTTTTAGCCTAAATAATCATTGACTTGAAAATTCATGAAGAGCCTTGGAGAAATCTGAGGCTCTTCTGGTTTTATTCCATTCAAAAAAGAGCATATCTTAAAGCTCAAAGTAAATCACTTGGCTATCTTTGTAAGAATTTATTTCATCAAAAACTATCAACAATATGACCATTGAATTAAGAAGCGATACTTTTACCAAACCTACTCCTGCGATGTTAGAGGCAATGTTTTCGGCGGAAGTCGGAGATGATGTTTTTGAAGATGACCCAACCGTTATCGCTCTCGAACAAAAAACAGCCAAGATGTTTGGCTACGAAGCAGGATTATTCTGTACTTCTGGCACAATGACTAATCAAATCGCTATCAACGTCCACGTAAAACAAGGCGATGAAGTAATTTGTGATGCTCTTTCACATATTTATTTGTACGAAGGCGGAGGTATTTCAGCCAATTCTATGGCTTCTGTTAATTTATTGCAAGGCGATAGAGGAAGATTAACAGCTTCACAAATCAAAGAAGTAATTCAGCCTGACAATATACATCATCCTATTTCAGCTTTGGTTTCTTTGGAAAATACCGTTAACAAAGGCGGTGGTGCTTATTATCAATTAGCTGATATTCAGGACATCAAAAAGCTTTGTATCGAAAACAGCATTCCTTTACACTTGGACGGAGCAAGAATTTTCAATGCTTTGGTAGAAACACAGGAAAGTCCTTTGGAGTACGGAAAAGTATTTGATTCCATTTCGGTGTGTTTATCAAAAGGTTTAGGAACGCCCATTGGTTCTGTTTTATTAGGTACAAAAGATTTTATCAAAAAAGCCAGAAGAGTAAGAAAACGTTTGGGTGGCGGTTGGCGACAGGCAGGTTATTTAGCAGCCGCAGGTATTTATGCACTTGATAATAATATTGAGAGACTCAAAGAAGACCACGCTCGTGCTAGAATTATAGGTGAAACAATGGCAAAACTACCAGAAGTAGAAGAAATTTTACCAGTAGATACTAACATCGTCATCTTTAGATTGAATGATAAAATACTTTCATCTGATTATGTTCAGCAATTGAATGAAAAAGGAATTAGAGCCGCTACTTTTGGCAAACACTTGGTAAGATTTGTAACGCATTTAGATTTTAAAGATGAACATTTAGAGGAATTTCAGAAAAGAGTTTTGAAATGATATTAGGCACAGTAACTAAAAATTACTGTGCCTTTTTTAATCTCATCTGTATTGTGTAAATTTATCATAACGCTAAACAAATTTATTGATGCAAAGTAATGCCCAAACTCCCGACCAATATCTTGATGAATTGCCCGAAGACAGAAAAATCGCTATCAGCAATTTACGAAAAGTAATTCTGGAAAACTTACCTGAAGGTTTTCAAGAAACAATGAGCTATGGTATGATTGGCTATGTAGTGCCACATTCACTTTACCCAAGTGGGTATCATTGTACTCCGAATCTTCCTCTACCCTTTTTGAGTATTGCTTCTCAGAAAAATTTTATTGCAGTTTATCACATGCTTGTTTATTCTGAACCAACTATTAACGAATGGTTTGTAAACGAATTTCCCAAACATTCAAAAGCTAAATTGGATATGGGTAAAAGCTGTATCAGATTCAAGAAATTAGACCAAATTCCATTTGAATTAATTGGAGAATTAGCTTCTAAAGTAACTGTTGATGAATGGATTAAGATTTATGAAGCACAATTGAAGCGGTAAACGAGTTATCTTACTTCATACCAATCACAGCTAAATCATTCATCTTTTTGAATTATCTTTCAGAAAAATTCAAAAATGAAAAGACTTTTATCCTTACTCTGCTTTATAAATTCCTTTATTTCTTTTGCCCAAACTGACTCTAGTTTGAAAATAACAGAACTTCAACCTGTTATTATTAGCTCTTCTCGTTTTGTTGGAAAGGATATTCAAACGCCTTTGGCTGTTACGGTTATCGACCAAGCACGTTTACAAACTGGACAATCCAAACTTTCTATGTTTGATGCTTTGGGTGCTGTGCCGGGTGTTTTTGCGATGAACTCTGAAAACTTTGCCCAAGATTTACGCATTTCTATTCGTGGTTTTGGAGCAAGAGCTTCTTTCGGTATTCGTGGTTTGAAGGTTGTAATGGATGGCATTCCTGAATCTATTCCTGACGGAACAGCCAAAGTTGGCAATTTAGACATGGGTTTAATGGAACGCATGGAAGTAATCAAAGGTCCAACTGCTGGTTTATATGGCAATGCTTCAGGTGGCGTAATTAGTCTTTTTTCAGAAACACCCAAAGCTTTTTTTGCAGAAGCACAGGCTACTTTTGGCTCATTTGGTTTTCAAAGATTACAATTTAAAACGGGACAAGAAATTGGGAAAGTCACTTATTTTTTAAATGCTTCTCGTTTGACAAGTACTGGTTATCGTAATCACAGTGCATTGGAACGTAATTTTCTCAATGGAAAAGTGATTTATAAGTTTTCGGATAAAAGTAATTTGAGTGTTCTGATGAGTTATGTGGATAGCCCAAAAGCAGAAGACCCTGGTGGACTGACTCAGGCAGATATTGACAAAGACAGACGGCAAGCCCGACAAGCAAATTTAGATTATAATGCTTACGAGACTTTCAAACAAGCAAAAGTTGCCTTGATTTATGACCAAAAAATTGGTAAAAAACATCAAATCAACACTCGTGCTTTTTACTTAAATCGTGATTTTAATAGTCAACAAGCCATTTTGGCAAATGGACAGATTTCTTTTAAAAGAGATTTTTCTGGTGGAGGTTTTAATTATCAATTCACTGAAAAGAAATATAGGTTAAAAGCGGGATTGGATATTGAAAATCAACAGGATAATCGTCAACGTTATGATAATAAATTAGGAGAAAGAGGAGATTTAAAATCTGATCAAATCGAGTCTTTCAGAAATATTGGTGCATTTATCTTGCAAGAATATACTTTTAATCAAAAATTTAGACTTTCACTAAATACTCGTTTTGATGATATTCAATTAAAGATTTCGGATAAATTCCTAAATGATGGCGATCAATCTTCAACTCAATCTTTTCAACGTTTTAGTCCGATGTTAGGATTTTCGTTTTCTCCAAAACTAAATCAATCTATTTACACCAATATCTCTAGCAGTTTTGAAACGCCTTCTTTGAACGAATTATCAAATAATCCATTAAAAACAGGCGGTTTTAATCCTAATCTAAATCCACAGAAATCAAGAAATTTTGAATTAGGCTATAAAGGTATTCTTAGTAAAAAATTAAGATTAGACCTTGCCTTGTTTACCATTGAAGTACAAGATGAGATTGTTCCTTATCAAATAGCAGGACAAGGTGTAACAACTTATTTTAGAAATGCAGGTTTATCTAATCGTAAAGGTATTGAAACGGGAATTACCTATAAAGTTTTCAATGGTTTAACAGCTTACTTAAACTATACTTTTTCAGATTTCAAATACAAAGAATACCAAACAACCGCAGGTAAATTTGATGGGAATACTTTGCCGGGTATTCCGAAACATAATATTTATTCTGAGTTTAGATACTTTGATAAATCTGGTTTCTTTGGTATTGTTCAGTTAAGAAGTATCAGCAAGATTTATGCGGATGATGCCAATACTGTAACCAACAATGGATATTTTACAGCAAATGTAAGAGTTGGTTATCGTAAACAAATTGGAGCTTTGACTCTTGAACCTTTTATCGGTATTAATAACCTGACGAATACCGTTTACAATGCCAACGTTCAAATCAATGCAACAGCTAATCGTTATTTTGAACCTGCTTCTGGAAGCTTTTTGTTTGGAGGAATTAGTGTGAGAGCGTTTTAGATATGGGATTTCGGTCTTCGGATTAATCAAACCTATAAGGATTTATATAATCAACTAATAATAAGAACGTTAACCTCAAATCCTTATAGGTTTATATTCTCAAAAAAGCACTTCACTTTTTGTATTGTCATAAAGGAAGTAATACTCAAAATTTAAAATACAATGATATTTAGATAAAGAAATTTTAACCCAACAAATCGTCCAATAAACTTGTATAAGTTACCAAATTTTGGTAACTTCAATAAAAACTAAAATTTATGGGACGCAACACATCTGTATCATTAGGTAATTACTTTGAAGATTTTGTTGAAAACAAAATTACAGAAGGTCGCTTTAAAAATGCCAGTGAAGTAATCCGTGCTGGACTTCGACTACTTGAGGAAGAAGAAAATAAAACTCAAATTTTAAAAAATGCAATTCAAGAAGGAATTGATAGTGGAATTGCAAAAAACTTTGACGCAAAAAAGCATTTAGAAACGTTAAAAGCCAATAAAAGAAAAAATGGCTAAATACATTCTAACTAACAAAGCTGTTGAAGACATTTCCAAAATTTGGGATTACACTTACGAAGTTTGGTCAGAAAACCAAGCTGACAAATACTACGAACTATTAATTGAAGCTTGTAAGCAAATCGCAGACCAACCAACAATTGGGAAAAATTATAAAAAGATTTCTAACGAAATTTATGGTTTTAGTGTTGGAAAGCATATAGTTTTCTATCGAAGCCTAGTCGCTAAAGATGTTGAAATTCTAAGAATTCTGCATGAACGTATGGACTTGAAAAACCAAATAGATGAATGAATAAAAACTTAATCAAAAATATATAAGTGATTTTCCTGAATTAGAAAAACAGTAAACTCATTAAGCTTTATTCCCAATTCTAAATACTTATCTATGAAAAATTATGAAAAAATTAAAAATACATTGGTAAGTGCAGAAGAGGAAAAAGCCTTCAAGTTATTAAAGAGTATTGAAATGGATATAGCAGTGTATTCATCTTCTTTAATTGATTCATTTGTAGTACTAAAACCTTGTCAGGTAAAGAATGATATTGCTCTTTTACTTGCTGATATGAGTAAGGAAGATTTTGTACCAATTGTTATCAATGATGTTAAAAAATATCTCAATGGTGAAGACATTGGCTCATTAATATATGCTCTACTTGATAAAAATATAGGAAATTATATTGTTGATATAATTGACATTTTATGTAATCTTAATCCTAAAAAGGACAATTTTGAAGCCTTTGAAATGATTCATTTAATCTTGAAGGAGTACGAAGGAAAAGTTTCAAAAAAAGATATAGATACATCTGTTCTCCTAATTAACAATACTTTAAAATCAGTAGATAAAAATGAACAGCGATATAATTATATAAGTTGGTGTTTAAATTGGCTACTACAAAAAAAAGCCATTCTTGAGTTTATCGATAAAATGGAACAAAAACCTGAAATTTCACTCTGTGATTCACACTGATTCTTTCCCTGTATTTCTCTAAGAGAATCTGCGATTATTATCTCTGAAAATCTACAGGTAAAAATATTTTTGCCAAATTCTTCAAAAATTATATTATCTTCGCCATCCCAAAGAATGAAACTATTCATTTCATTTGATGTTCTTTTAATCATTTGGGGGCGACCGGTATTGACAGCTTGTGCAGGTCGGTGGTAAGCACGTCGGGAGTTGGTCTAATCTCCTGTTAAAAATTAGTCCGAAAAACAATCGGCAATACTCAGTATGCCATGGCAGCTTAATCCTTAAGGGATTTCGTTTTGGATAGTTATCAACGGAGTTGGAGCTATTCGCCACACCCCACTCGGCTAAACTCTGCCGCTGGGATACGGGGTGTCGAAACGCAGAGTCGAATGTTGTGATTTCTCTAAGCAAACATTTAGTACAAAGAGGATAAGGATAGTTTAAGGTCCGGCTTGAACCCTGCCTATCTCGAAAAAATAATCAAGACTAAACGTGAAGAAAGCTATCGAGTTCCTTGTCTGGACGAGAGTTCGAATCTCTCCGTCTCCACTCCTTAAACCGCTTATACAATGTGTATGAGCGGTTTTTGTTTTATATCCCTTTCCCTATCCTTTCTAAAATATTCTATTTATTTTACTCATCACTTTTCTTGCCTTCTTGAGAGTTTTTCTTGTTTACTAAGCACTTTTTCTTATCTGCTTTATAATTTTTCTGACAAGAAAAAGTTCTTCGCTTATCTACTTTATATTTTTTCTGATAAGAAAAAGTTCTTCGATTATCTACTTTATATTTTTTCTGACAAGAAAAAAAGCATTGTTATATTACAATGAAGTACTCTACCCGAAGATTTTGTTTCTGAAAACAAAAAGGCTGAACTTTGAGCTACCACGCATCAAACCAGCCTTTAAGGATGAAACAAATCATCAAAGACGAAATTATAAAATTGTTGGG
>NZ_JAYGIL010000056.1:0-11270 GCF_034931025.1 Arcicella gelida
AAACCCATTCATAACTGGGGAATTATTATCAACCAATTTTACCTTATTTTTGACCAAAGAATCAAAAACAAATAATCAATACAAAAAACAACTTACACAAAATTAGGGATAGTGTCTATCAATGCAAGTGCGTCCGAAACTTTGTTACACAACTGGTATTTTAAACTCTGATGTTACAGAGCTTAATCTTACAAATAGATACAGTTGGATGAACAGACTCTTGAAACAGTGGGTGCTTACATTCTCCGATACAGTGCCTATATTCTTCGAGTAGGTGCTTACATTCTCCGATATAGTGCCTATATTCTTCGAGTAGGTGCTTATATTCTCCGATACAGTGCCTATATTCTTCGAGTGGGTGCTTACAGTCTCCGATACAGTGCCTATATTCTTCGAGTGGGTGCTTACATTCTCCGATACAGTGCCAGTATTCTTCGGGTGGATGCTTATATCCTCCGATACGATGCTCTAATACTTCTGGTTATACCCTAAAGTCTATTTCCTCTTGGTGGGTTCTTCGATATAGCACATAATCGCAACTATAAAACACTAATCTTTAAACCAAAAAAGGTTGACAAACCTAGTTATTTGTCAACCTTTTTTATATCAATTGTTTAATTATCAGTATAATACCCAAGTGTCTTTAGAGCCTCCACCTTGTGATGAGTTTACTACTAAAGAGCCTTTGCGTAATGCTACACGGGTTAATCCGCCCGGAATTACTTTCACGCCATCTCCATAAAGAATGTATGGACGTAAGTCAACGTGTCTGCCTTCTGAGTGGTCGTCAATCAAACAAGGAACTCTTGAAAGTGAAATCGTAGGTTGAGCAATATAATTTCTTGGATTTGCTTTAATACGTGCTTTAAAGATTTCTTGCTCTTCCTTCGTTGATTTTGGTCCAATCAACATACCATAACCACCTGCTTCATTGGCTTCTTTTACTACCAATTTCTCAATGTTTTCTAATACATATTTGCAATCAGCTTCCTCTCCGCAAATAAAAGTTTCAACATTTGGAATGATTGGGTCTTCACCTAAATAATACTTAATGATTCTTGGTACATAAGCATAAATTACTTTATCATCTGCAACACCCGTTCCTGGTGCATTCGCTAAAGCAATTCTGCCTTTTTTATATACATCAAAAATCCCCGGAATACCAATTAATGAATCAGGATTGAACGCTTTTGGATCTAGGAAAGTATCGTCAATTCTACGATAAATTACATCTACAATCTGGAAACCTTTAGTAGTACGCATTTTTACATAACCATCATGCACCACTAAATCTCTGGAGTCAACCAATTCAACACCCATTTGTTGTGCTAAATACGAATGCTCAAAGTAAGCAGAATTATAAATTCCCGGAGTCAATACACAAACCGTAGGATTTGGGCGATCGCTGATGTGTTGTAACATCTGCAACAATTTGTTTGGATAGTCAGAGATAGACTGCACTCTGGTTTTACCCAATACTTCAGGGAAAGTACGTTTTAGTAGTTCTCTGTTTTCGAGCATGTAAGAAACACCCGACGGACAACGGAGGTTATCTTCCAAAACCATAAACTTACCATCATCGCCACGGATTAAATCCGTACCAGTAATGTGAATATAAATGCCTTTTGGGGGGCGAATTCCCACACATGGTTTTAAGAAATCTTTTGAAGTTTCGATTAATTCACGAGGAATAATACCGTCTTTTAATATTTTTTGGTCATGATAAATATCATCCAAAAACATATTAAGTGCCGTGATACGTTGTATCAAGCCTTTTTCGGTTTTTTTCCAGTCTTCAGCTTCAATTACTCTTGGAATAATATCAACAGGCATAATGCGTTCTGTTCCTTCATTTTCCGAATAAACATTGAAAGTAATACCCATTGCCATTAACGAACGTTCGGCTGCTTGGTGGCGACGAGTAAACTCTTCAATCTTTAACTGTTCTACACGTTCCTTAAATGCCTCATAACCCAATCGCACATTGCCTTGTGCATCAAACATTTCATCGAAGAAGCCTTCGGTTTGGTAGTTCTCAAAACTAAAATTCATAGGCTTTGGATATTTTATTAGTTGTTATTACCCTAATTTAAAAAAATAATGCTGTGCTTCAAAATTGTTTTCCCAAAGAAAATTCTGAAAATGACAATAATCACAAAATATGTTAAAAAATGAGTAAAATTACTTACCTATTTTCATGCTAATTTACGCTTTGAACTTACTAATCAACCAATCCGTTGCATAAAATATAGTATTTTAGAGAAATGAATCGAAAAACATTTATAAAAGCCTCCGCAGGAGTATTAGCCATGTCAGCATTAGGAACTTTAAAAGTATTTTCTGAGCAATTATCACAACAAGAACAGAAGACTCCCTTACTTTTTATTGGACATGGTTCACCCATGAATGGAATAGAAAATAATCAATTTAGTCAACAATGGTCATCTTTAGCAAAAGATTTTCCTGAACCAACTGCGGTGATATGTATTTCGGCTCATTGGCTAACAAGAGGTACTTTTGTAACAGCAATGGAAAAACCTAGAACGATTCATGATTTTGGTGGTTTCCCGAAAGCTTTATTTGATGTACAATATCCTGCGATGGGTAGTCCAATTATTGCAGAAGAAACCCAAAAACTCATTACAAAAACAGCTATTCATTTAGACCACGATTGGGGTTTAGATCATGGAACATGGACAATCATCCGTCATATCTATCCAAAAGCCAATATTCCCATTTTACAACTGAGTATCGATTATCATCAATCGCCACAGTATCATTATGAATTAGCACAAGAATTAGCCATTTTGCGTAGAAAAGGAGTATTGATAATTGGAAGTGGAAATATGGTACATAATTTAAGAATGGTAGATTTTCAGCGAATCAATGGTGCGTATGGTTATGATTGGGCGATTGAAATGAATGAAAAATTCAAGAAGAATATTACAGAAAGAAATCATAAATCGTTAATAAATTACGAAAGTATGGGACAAGCCGCTAAATTGGCAATTCCCACACCCGACCACTATTATCCTTTATTATATATTTTAGGAATGCAAGAGAAAAACGAAGAAGCAAGCTTTTTCAATGACGTGCCTGTGGGCGGTTCTCTGACGATGACTTCTGTAAAAATTGCTTAAATGTTGAATCATTCAAAAAATACTTTCTTAATCAAGCAAAAAGCCAAAGAATTGGGCTTTGATTTTTGTGGTATTTCAGAAGCTGGATTTTTGGAGGAAGAAGCACCAAGGTTGGAAAATTGGCTGAAAGCGAATCATCACGGCAAAATGCAGTACATGGAAAACCATTTCGACAAACGCCTTGACCCACGATTATTAGTGGACGATGCCAAGTCTGTGGTTTCTTTACTTTTTAATTATTATCCTTCTCAAAGATTGCCCGAAGGCGTAAATGATTTAAAACTTTCAAAATATGCTTACGGTACAGATTATCATTTTGTAGTAAAAGAGAAACTAAAAGCATTTTTGGAATATATTCAAGAGGAAATCGGAGAAGTTGGAGGAAGAGTTTTTGTAGATTCTGCACCTGTGATGGATAAAGCTTGGGCGAAAAAAGGTGGTTTAGGTTGGGTCGGTAAAAACAGTAATCTTATCAATAAAAAGCAAGGCAGTTTCTTTTTTATTGCAGAATTGATTTTGGATTTAACTTTAGAACCCGACGGCCCTGTAAAAGATTACTGCGGTACTTGTACTCGTTGTGTTGAAGCTTGTCCGACGGACGCCATCATTGAACCTTATATAGTTGATGGTTCTAAATGTATTAGTTATTATACTATTGAATTGAAAGAAGCCATTCCCGTAGAAGTACAGAATAAATTTGAAAACTGGTTTTTTGGTTGTGATATTTGTCAGGATGTTTGTCCTTGGAATCGTTTTTCAAAACCACATCATGAACCACAGTTTAATCTCCATCCCGACTTAGCGAATTTTTCTAAAAATGATTGGGAAGAAATCACCGAAGAAGTGTTCCAAACCATCTTTAGAAAGTCACCTTTGAAACGCACAAAGTACGTTGGTCTAAAAAGGAACATAGAATTTTTAAAGTAATTATATTAGATTTGAAATTGGCTTTCGAACGTCGGCTGTCAGACTTTTGCTTTCAGGCTTCGGTCATCGGATTTGACTTTTAGATTAGCTGTTAACTAAAAGAATTTTGATTCCTTGAAAAATAAATCATGAAAGATTTTTGTAAACAAAGCTTGATAACCCAAAAACTAAAGCCCGAAATCCGACGACCGAAAGCTGAAATCCAATAAAACAACCTTCAAACAATATTCACTATGAATCAAGAAATTATTAACCTTTTCGATGAATATACTCACAAGCCATTGAGCCGTGAAGATTTCATCAAACGTCTTGTTAAATTAACAGGAAGTACAGTGGCGGCTCTTTCTGTTCTACCTTTATTGGAAGTAAATTACGCCAATGCCGCAACGATTCAAGAAAACGACGAAGATATTGACGTATCAGACGTTACTTATGAAGGCGATGGCAGTACGATGAAAGCTTATTTGGCACAACCTAAAAAAATCAAAGGAAAAATTGGGGCTGTAATTATCATTCACGAAAACCGTGGCTTAAATCCTCATACCAAAGATGTAGCTCGCAGAGTAGCAAAAGCAGGTTATTATGCTTTGGCAGTGGATGCACTTTCTCCTTTTGGCGGGACACCAGAAAATGAAGATGAAGCTCGTGATTTATTCAGTAAAATAGATGCTACAAAAAATACCAACAACTTCTTGAAAGGTTTTGATTACTTAAAATCTTTGCCAAAAAGTAATGGTAAAACCAGTTGCGTAGGTTTTTGTTGGGGTGGTGCTTTAGCTAATCAGTTGGCTGTCAATTCGCCAACGCTCAATTCAGCAGTAGCCTATTACGGTCGCCAGCCAGAAGTGGCTGATGTTCCTAAAATCAAAGCCAAAGTTTTATTACATTATGGAGGCTTGGACGAACGCATCAACGCAGGGATTCCTGCTTATGAAGCTGCCCTAAAAGCGGCTGGTACAAAGTATGAACTTTATGTTTATGAAGGGGCTCAACACGCTTTTAACAACGATACTGCTCCCACACGTTATAATGCAGAAGTAGCCAAAAAAGCTTGGGAAGCTACTTTAAGAGTATTTAAGGAAACGATTTCGTAAAATGCTGTAGGCTGTAGGCAAGTACAAACTTTTTTCAACAGGGTGGGACTTAAGTCGCACTATAAGCAAACGTTTTTCAATAGGGCTGGACTTAAGTCGCACTATAAGCAAACGTTTTTCAATAGGGCTGGACTTAAGTCCAGCCCTATTGAAATGAAGACTTAAATCCATTCCTATTGAAAAATAATGAAGTGAAAATTTATAAATCTCAACATCATGACTTTTGAAGAATTAACACAAAAAATTACCGCTTTGGCTGCTGCTAAAGGTGGTTTAGGTTCATCTATAAAATTTGCAACGGATGTAGGAAGTATTTTTATCAGCGGTGATGGCAAAGTAAGCAATGCCGACGATGCCGCAGATTGTACCATCAGCGTTAGCTTAAAAGATTTGCAAGGCTTGATGTCGGGCGATTTGAATCCGATGACAGCCATGATGTTTGGTAAACTAAAAATCTCTGGCGATATGGGTATTGCCATGAAATTGAAGGATTTGTTTTAAATTTGTAATACGATTTGGCACGAAGCGACTTCTCGCAATCGGCTCAAATGTTCACTCAAACCACGATTGCGAGCGGTCGCAAAATCAAATCGTGTTACAAATTTATGTTTAATCAAGATACAATTTGTGCTTTAGCTACTCCGCAAGGCATTGGAGCAATCGGTGTTATCAGAGTTTCTGGTCCAGAAACTTTCCCGATTGTCAATAGAATATTTAAAGGTAAAAACCTCGAAATACAACTTTCTCATACCATTCATTTCGGGACAATCAGAGACAACCAAACCATCATTGATGAAGTATTGGTGTCACTTTTCAAAGCTCCTTCTTCTTATACTCGTGAAGATACCATCGAAATCTCTTGTCATGGTTCGGATTTTATCATTCAAAAAATCTTAAAATTAATTCTTCGTGAAGGTGCAAGATTAGCCAATCCGGGAGAATTTACCCAACGAGCTTTTTTGAACGGACAATTAGATTTAGCCCAAGCAGAAGCCGTAGCAGACTTGATTGCGTCCGATTCAGAAGCGTCACATCAAACGGCTATCAATCAAATCCGTGGAGGTTTTTCAAAACAAATTGCTCAACTCAGAGAAGCCTTAATTCATTTTGCTTCTTTGATAGAATTGGAATTAGACTTTGGCGAAGAAGACGTAGAATTTGCCGACCGTGACGATTTGCGTCAATTAATCTTTAAAATTCAAAAAGTACTCATTCCGTTGATTGATAGTTTTGAAATGGGGAATGTTATCAAAAATGGTGTACCGACTGTGATTGCTGGCAAGCCTAATGCTGGTAAATCAACACTTCTGAATCGTTTATTGAACGAAGAAAAAGCCATTGTTTCAGACATTGCTGGTACAACTCGTGATGTGATTGAAGACGAATTATTTATTGAAGGCATTCGTTTTAGGTTAATTGATACCGCTGGTTTACGCAAAACAACAGATACCATCGAGGCGATTGGCGTAGAACGTACTTTGCAACAAATGGACAAAGCCAGTTTGATTGTTTATTTATTTGATGCTTCCGAAATTACACTTTCTGAAATGGCACAACAAATCACTGAATTTAATGCTCCTTATTTATTAGTCGGCAATAAAGTAGATACACTTTCAAAAGACCAAAAAGTAAACTTTGAAACTGCTTATCCGGACATTCTTTGGATTTCTGCGGCAGAAAATCAACATATTGATACGTTAAAAAACACATTGGTCAATAAAGTAAAGACCCGTGAAATCAAAGCAAGCGATACTGTGGTGACCAACCTCCGCCATTATCAACATTTATTACAAACCAACGGAGCTTTAGAAAATGTTTTACAAGGTTTAGACCAAAGTATTACTGGCGATTTTCTCGCACAAGACATCCGTTTTGCCCTTCATCACTTAGGGGAAATCACAGGGCAAATCACAACAGATGATTTATTGGCTAATATATTTTCTAAGTTTTGTATTGGCAAATAAAAAATTGGCAAAACTCTTGGCATGACTTAAAGCCTCATGCCATGAGTAAAGACTGGCTATTCTTTCGCTAGAGCTTCATTACAGTGAACACTCCCTCACTCCCTAATATCATTTCACTACTGCATAATCACTAACTACTACCGCATAATATCACTTCACTACCTCATTCTCACTAACTACTACTGCCTAATATCAATTAACTATTGCATTATCACTAACTACTACTGCATAATATCACTTCACTACCACATTATCACTAACTACTACCGCCTAATATCAATTAACTATTGCATAATAACTAACTGCTACAGCCTAATATCACTTTACTACTGCATAATCACAAACTGCAACCTCATAATATCACTTCACTATCACATAATCACTAACTACTACCGCATAATATCACTTCACTACCGCATTATCACAAGTCTCCACTGCTTAATCTTACTTTGCAATTGTTTATGCACAAAATGCTTTTTGTAAAAAGCAATTTATTCCTCTCATAATTTGTATTATACCCAGAAAACTTACCGTATAATAAGTTTTTTATGATTAGTATATTGAATATTTTTGATTGTGTTTGGGAATGGGTAGATTGATGGATAAAATTATTAACAATACAAAAAATATTACAAAACTTTCGCATATTAGCAAGTTGGGTACTATGCTATGCAAAACAACACCTTGACAATTCTAACAACAAAATAAGACAAACATATGGCTTGGAGTTTTCGCAGACGAATAAAAATAATACCAGGGGTTTATTTGAATTTTAGTAAAAGTGGTATAACAACTTCTGTCGGAGTTAAAGGAGCAAGTATGACTTTTGGGAAATCAGGGACATACCTAAATACAAGTGTACCAATTTTGGGTATTTACAACCGACAAAAATTATCAGGTTCGGACACAAACCCGATACCTGAAATCCACAATCCCCAACAATTAACTGAACTTTCAGACAATATTTTTAGTGCGGACATTCAAGAAATTACAAGCCAAAACATGCAGGGTGTAAAGGAAGCAATAATTTTGGCACATCAACAACGAAAAGAACTCAAAACAGACTTACTTAAAATTCAAGCGACTTTGGGTACTTCAAAACTAAAATTAACTTTAAGCTACATTTTTCTGTACGGACTAATCAAAAAGACAATAGCAGAAAATATTAAAATAGATATTCAAGCACAACAGGAAGCAATAAAGCAGACAAAAGAACAGATAGAAAACTGTTTTGTAAAACTTGACATTGATTTTGATCCAGAAATTAAAGAGAAGTACAACAAACTTATTGAAAGTTTTAAAAAACTGACAACTTCACAAAAAATTTGGGACGTAACAAGTGCTCATTATCAAGACAGAGTTGCGACAAGGTCATCAGCAAGTACAATCGTAAAGAAACGAGATGTAAAGTTTGCAGTCAAATCACTACCTGACATAAAATCAGATTATGAAGCACTTTATTTTCAAAATGCAAATGGGGCTGACTTGTATTTTTATCCAAGTTTTATTGTCATGTATTCATCAAAAACGAGTTTTGCATTAATTGGACTTGATGAAATCATACTCAATCAGAGTTATGTCAGGTTTACTGAAACAGGAACAGTACCAACAGACTCAAAAGTTATAGATAAAACTTGGGCGAAAGTGAATAAGAATGGAACACCCGACAAACGATTTAAAGGAAATTATCAAATTCCAGTGGTAAGATATGGAGAAGTTAGTTTAAGGACAAGTACAGGTCTAAATGAAGAATACGAATTTAGTAACTATGAATTTACCGAAGACTTTGGAAGAGCATTTAGAGATTACCAACAAACAATTAAATCACTAAAACAGCTCTGACACAATAAGCACAGCCCCTAATGGTGCAAGTGTTAAGCGAAGCGTCACTTGTACCTAGAACTAGCTCAGTTTATAACTGAGGATAAAAGGCTCTACTGGTGCAATCGTCAAGCAAAGCGTCACTTATACTTAATATTACCTCATTTTGTAAAGAGAATAAAAGGCACAATTAGTTTCAGTTCAAAACTAAAACTGTTATTGTTTAGCACAAGTGAAGCTATGCTTAACACTTGTGATAGTTGAGAAGTGGAGTTTTTAATGATGATTAACAAGTTGGAAAAACAGTTGAATAGCAAATGAAAACAAACTTCAAAATTATTTCATTCACAGAAATAGAGTTTAATGGTATAAAACTTGACTTACATAATAACTTTGAATTTATATCTGCAAATACAGAAATATCATATAAACGAATATCTCTTCATTTTAGAAAATCTACCGGTGATTGGGCTATTAATGCAGAATATCATAATCTTTATTTCATTCTTGATAATTATAATTTTCTTAAACAAATTGATATTAATCCCGAATTTATAGAAGATGATTTTTGTCTTTCTGGGATAACATTCTTTGACAATGATTTTAGAGAAGAGGATTATGGACTTATTGAAAGAGAAGTTCCGAATGAAAGCGACGACATAATTTTTTCTTTTGAAAGTGAAAGAGTAATAAGAGTGAATTGCGAGACTTTAACTTTGATAGCTGATTGAAAAATTGCAAATAATAACCCTCGCTTTGCCAAGTTTAACAAATGGAACAATACTAAAATGCAGTCTCAGGCTACAAAAATGGTGTATTGAAACTGTTCTCAGGTTTTCTCAAGACATAAAATAAATTAAACCACTCATAGCATGACTTTGAGTTATGCGATGAGTAAAAATCAAATTAATTAAAAAAATGCTCGAAAACCCAAACACAAACAAAACCGAAAAAGACTTGAAGTTTCTTTTAGGATTAAATACTGGGCTTTCAATTCTTGGAGTAAGTTTACTTATAATATTCAATGCAATCAGTTATTTTTCAATAGGGAATTTCCATTTAATTCCTTCAGTAATATTTATACTAATATCATTTTGGTGTTTACGAAATATTGTTAATCTAAAAAAAGAAATGAAAAAATATAATCAGTAAATTGAATGTTTTAGCCCCTCGCTGTTCCACGTTTAACAAATGAAACAATAATAAAATGCAGTCTCTGCCTGCAAGAATGGTGTACTTTCTCGATAATACGGAATGTACGAAAGAAATTAAAAAACTGGTACGAGAAAAAATTAGTAAAGGATATTATCAAGTTACCAGTACAACACAAATTCCAATTAAGCCGACACAAAACTATATACTTATACTTATGAACGAAACTGTTTTTTGGGAAATCATTGAATCCTCTTGGGCTGACTCGCCAAGATTAAATAAAAAAAGAGCGAAGGCTCTGATAAGTAATGAAGAAGAATTACTTGCAGAACTAAGTGAGGAACTTTCAGAAACAATCCTTGAAAATTATGATAAAAGACTTTTAAAACTAAGCAAAGAAGACTTAACTGCATTTATACACATTTTAGAAGAAAAGCTTTACAATATTGATAGGGAGGACATTCATGAATATACAGACGGTTCGGATGATGGTTTTTTATATTGCAGATGTTTTATACTTGGAATGGGTAAAGAATATTATGATATGATTGACAAAGAACCTTCCAAAGCAATCATGGACTTAGAAGCTGAATTATTTGGATTTTCAGCATATCAACAATATGAAGAAAAATTCGGAGAAGAATTTGAACGAAACTCAATTCATTGCATAGAAACGTGTTCAAATGGAAATGGTTGGTAATAAGAATAAAAACGCTCATCAAGACCAACAACACGAGCGTAAGCAACTCGTTACTTTGCATTCTACTACATTTGTTTGTTGCTGACGCTCAATTCGTTGGTCTTGGCGACCCCGAGAAAAACTCCAACAAAGGCTAAAATTGATATTAATCCCGAATTTATAGAAGATGATTTTTGTCTTTCTGGGATAACATTTTCGCCGTTGTTGGTGTTTGTTCACCAACAACACGTGCGTCAGCAACTCGTTACTTTGCATTCTACTACATTTGTTTGTTGCTGACGCTCAATTCGTTGGAGAAAACTCCAACAAAGGCTGAACTTTCCAATTAGGGTTGACCTTTCTTTTTTTACCTGGGCTTCCCTTTAATCTTGTAAATATTTAATAATCAACACATTGCCAATAAAATAACCCCGAAGAAGTGTCAATACTGGCAATTTTCGGGGTTTTTCTGTATTTTGTTACTGCTAAGAAA
>NZ_JAYGIL010000057.1:0-10210 GCF_034931025.1 Arcicella gelida
AAGTCAAATAAAATTGTATTTTTTTAATAAATCACCGTAAGTGAAATGAAAAATCCACCCAGAATATGAGTGGATTTTATTCTAAATCAATATCGAAAAACAATTTTCAAGGGAAGCCTTTTTTGATTAAAAATGTATTATTTTCTTAACCAATCTTATAATTTCTGTGGCTCTATACAATTTCCCATTCATGCTCTGGAAGATATTCTACTAAACCTTTTTCAGTTTTGCCAACGGCTACTCTTCCAGATTTTAAATATTCTAAAATTTCCCAGTTTTTCATGTACTGATAAAACTCTGCGATTTCAGTTTCTGTGCCGTTCTTTTCAATCACCACGTAGTCGAGTCCCCAGTGAACTACTTTCGCATTCCAATCAAGGTTAATTTCTTTAATATTCAAAGGCGAACCGCCAAGTGGCGTTGCTAATTTGAAAAGAGCAATTTCGTTGAAAACAATTTCATGGTCCAAGTAACCAAAAACTGCCAATACGTCAACTACTTTACGAATTTGACGAACCAATTTTTCAACAGCCTCACGGCTTTCGTGACGAATTACAATGGTAAATCTTGAAACGCCTTTACGTTCGGTTTCGCAAACATTCAAGGATTCAATATTTAATCTTCTCCTTGTAAAAATAATGGTAATTCGATTCAACAAACCAATGGTATTGGTTGTAAAAACGGATAATGTGTATGTTGTCATTTTTAACTTCTAAATTTAGATTTTAGCTAACAGAATAAACCGTGATTAGAATAATCTGAGAAAAATGATTGCTGATTTCAAAAATCACTCTATCAGCAATCACTCATTCACTCAATAAATTTACTCTAATCTAATTGCCGAAACACTTGCTCCTGCTGGTACCATTGGGAAAACGTTTTCTTCTTTTTCACAAATGATTTCTAACAAATAAGGTTTATCAGAAGCCAATAAAGTATCTAAAGAATCTGACAAATTCGCTCTGTCACTAACAGTATGTCCTGCAATACCAAAGCCTTTGGCAATCGTGATAAAATCTGGGTTTTGTAATTCTACAAAAGAGTAGCGTTTTTCAAAAAACAATTGTTGCCATTGGCGAACCATTCCTAAGAAATTATTATTCAAAATAATAATCTTCACAGGTAATCCACTTTGGGCAATCGTTCCTAATTCTTGAAGTGTCATTTGGAAGCCACCATCACCAATAATAGCAATTACTTCACGGTCTGGTGCACCAACTTTAGCGCCAAATGCTGCTGGCAAAGCAAAGCCCATCGTTCCTGCTCCACCAGAAGTAACCAGTGAATTCCAAGTATTGTATTGATAATAACGATTTGTAACCATTTGGTGTTGACCAACATCTGTAACGGTTACTGCTTCACCTTTTGTTTTATTAGAAAGCATCGTAACGGCCTCTCCCATTCTGATTTTGTCGCCATCATGGAATACGTCACGTTTTGTAATTTTTTCAAATTCAGCTTCGTCGTACTTCTTAAATTCAGCTTTCCATGCTTCGTGTTTTCGCTCTTTTACTAGTGGTAATAAGGCTTTTAAAGCTTGTTTAGCATCGCCAATTACAGGAGCATCAGCAAACACATTTTTATTGATTTCAGCTGGGTCAATATCAATATGAACAACTTTTGCTTGCTTGATAAATTTTGATAAATCACCTGTAACACGGTCATCGAAACGCATACCAATGGCAATGATTAAATCAGCTTCATCTGTTAACACATTCGCACCATAATTTCCGTGCATACCCAACCAACCAATATAATTAGGATGGTCTGATGGCAATGCCGACATACCCAATAATGTTGTAGCAACAGGAATATCCGTTTTACGAACAAAATCATCAAATTCTTGCTGTGCATTAGCAATAATAATACCGTGTCCAGCAAAGATATAAGGCTTTTGTGCAGCATTAATCAATTTGGCTGCAGCTTCTACTTGCTCTTGTTTTGGCGTAAGTCGAGGACGATAACTTACAATTTCAGTACAAGGTTTGTATTCAAAAGGAATCGTCATCAAATCTGCTTGTGCAGTACGAGTAATATCTAATAAAACAGGACCCGGACGACCAGACTCAGCAATGTAAAAAGCCTTTGCCATTGCTTCTGGAATTTCGTTAGGATCAGTAATTTGATAATTCCACTTCGTTACTGGCATCGACATCCCGATGATATCACATTCTTGGAAAGCATCAGTTCCTAATAAATTCGCTTTTACTTGTCCAACCAAACAAACCATTGGCGTTGAATCTAATAAAGCATCAGCAATTGGTGTCATTAAGTTAGTAGCTCCTGGACCAGAAGTTACCATGGCAACCCCAGCACGACCTGTCATACGAGCATAACCTTGTGCTGCATGACCAGCACCTTGTTCATGACGGACTAAAATATGTTTGATTCTATCTTGATAATCATAGAGGGCATCATACGTTGGCATGATTGCGCCACCCGGATAACCAAAAATGGTTTTTACATTATTTTCTACCAAGCATTGCATGATTGCTTGCGCTCCTGTCAAAAACTTGGCAGGTTCAGTTTTCTGTTCCTCTACGGTCATGGTTTGTGAGTTTTCCATGGTTATTAAATTTCTTTATTTGTAATGAATAAATGTCAGATTGTGGTTTTGTTAGTCTAATCTATTAATGGCTTTCTTATTTTTTCAAATTTTCAATATCATTCAAATCTCTTGGACGACCAGCTGCTTTTTTTGCTAAAATCAAATCATCATAATGTATCAACTTTATACTTAATTCACTATCTATTTGATAATCAACATACTTTTCAAAAGAGTCCTTAAATATTAAGCCTTTAACATTGGTGAGTATTTCTATTGATACTGGTGGTCTTCCAAAAGTAAAGACATCAATTAGAGGATTATTTAAAAAGTTATCAATCGTCATATCAAAAATTGGCATGCCAAAATCTGCAAATGCTTTAACTATTCTTTCATAATTCTCCTTTGTTTTTTCAGCCCATAAATCCATATCACCTGTTGTGCGAGGATAACCGTGTAGTATTACAGAATATCCTCCTACCAACAAATATTTTACTTCGTACTTGTTAAAAGCTTTAAGAAAGTCTTGAAAGTCCTCATTAAAAATATTACTCATAAGTGTTTTCTATATGAAAAAAGAGTTTTGTCCATTTTAGGAGGATTCTTAATGTCAAAATTATAAGAGATACTATTTAGATAAAATGATGCTTCTAATCGTTCTATAATAGTTTTATCCTTCCAAAAATTTCGGTTATCACCACTTTCTAAATGGCTTCCCATCTTAAAAAAGTTACGATCTAATTTCATATACTTCTCTTAGTTTTTTAATTATCGAGAGCTTTCAAAATATGAATTAATGCTAAATTCCTACAAATCCGTAACACAGCCGTCGCTTGCTGATGATACGTTTTTCACGTATTTACGCAAAACACCTTGTTTAAATGGAGACTCAATTGGCTTCCAAAGTTTACGTCTTTCTGCTAATTCTTCGTCTGAAACGTGTACGTGAAGAATATTATTTACGGCATCAATTGTAATTAAATCTCCGTCTTTTACTAAACCAATATTTCCGCCTACTTGGGCTTCTGGAGTAACGTGACCAACAACAAAGCCATGTGTACCACCAGAGAAACGTCCGTCGGTAATCATCGCAACTTTATTTCCTAAGCCTGCCCCCATCACTGCAGAAGTTGGTTTCAACATTTCTGGCATTCCTGGTCCACCTTTTGGTCCTTCGTTACGAATCACAATTACTTGTCCTTCTACAATTTCTCCTTTTTGTAAAAATTCAATTACTTCTTCTTCACATTCACACACTTTGGCTACACCTTCAAATTTCTCTCCTTCTTTTCCTGTGATTTTTGCAACGGCACCACCTGTGGCCAAATTGCCATATAAAATTTGTAAGTGACCAGTTGCTTTGATAGGCTCAGTTAAAGGTTTGATAATCTTTTGAGTTTCAAAATTGATTTCAGGAGTTTCAGCCAAGTTTTCAGCAATTGTTTTACCCGTAATGGTCATACAGTCACCGTGTAATAAACCTTCTTGTAATAAGTATTTCATTACTGCTTGTACACCGCCAATTGCCAACATATCTTCCATATAATATTTTCCAGATGGTTTTAAGTCAGCGATGAGTGGAGTACGGTCTGAAATATCTTGAATATCTTTCAATGTAAAATCAACTTCTGCGGCACGTGCTATTGCCAAATAATGAAGTACAGCATTCGTAGAGCCTCCCATTGCCATTACAACAGTCATCGCATTTTCAAATGCTTTACGAGTCATAATATCACGTGGACAAATGTTTTTCTCTAACAAGTTTTTCATTGCAGCACCGATTGCTAAACACTCGGCTTTTTTACCTTCGTGAGTTGCTGGATATGATGAAGAGTTTGGCAAAGTCAAGCCCATTGCTTCCATCGACGAAGCCATTGTGTTGGCTGTGTACATACCGCCACAAGCACCGGCTCCAGGAATTGCATTTTTGATTACTCCTTCATAATCTTCATCAGAAATATTGCCTGCAAATTTTTTCCCTAAAGCTTCGAAAGCCGAAACGATGTCTAATTTTTGTCCTTTGTATTCTCCAGAACGAATTGTTCCACCATAAACCAACATCGCTGGGCGGTTTAAACGGGCAATCGCCATCATTGCACCTGGCATATTTTTATCACAACCTACTACGGCAATTACGCCGTCGTACCATTGTGCTCCAACTACATTTTCGATTGAATCTGCAATTAAATCACGAGAAGGTAATGAATAAGACATCCCATTGTTTCCATTCGTCATCCCATCAGAAACCCCAATTGTATGAAAAATCAAACCTACCATGCCATTTTCTTGGATTCCTTTTTTCACATGAACCGACAAACCATTGAGGTGCATATTACAAGTATTTCCTTCATAACCTGTACTGGCGATACCAATCTGGGCTTTTTGCATATCTTCAGTAGTTAAACCAATGCCGTATAACATTGCTTTTGCTGCTGGGTTTGTTACTTCTTGCGTAAGGGTTCTTGAGAATTTGTTTAGTTCTTGTGACATCTTGAATTGAAATTGTTTTGAATCAGCATTTAGTGTTTTCACTAAATTGTAACATGATTACTTGGTTAATTTATTTTATCAAAAATGAGATTTGTACTTTATCTGCTTTTTTTACATTTTTCTAAGAATTGAAATCCTTTTAAACAAAAGACCTTTCTCCGGTGTGAGAAAGGTCTTGGTATAGTAAAAATATCAAACCGTCTCACACCTGTTGGGGGAGTAGAATAATCACTAGGACGATATTGATAATTTGATTGAACATCTTTTCTTAGAATTTTTCTAGCGAAATTTCGCTATTTTTTCTTTGTTTACTTGACAAATATACAGGAGTTAATTTCTTAATTCCAAAGAAACACCAAATAATATTTTAGTAATAAATACTTATACCAATTATTATTTTCTGAATAAACCTTTAGCTTCAAAAGATAATTCTTTAAATAGTTAAAATCATTAGGTTTTATTTTGCAAAACTTTTAAGATTCCAGAGAAAATATTTTTATACAAATTACCGATTTTTCATTTAGCGAAAATTCGCTAAATGAAAAATCGGTAATTAATTTCAGTGTTTGATTTCAATATTTTAATACTTGAAGGCAAAATCAGAAAGTATAACAATTCGGTAAGCTTTAGAAATCTAAATAAACAATGATAAAGCCTATCAAACTACATGGCTATTTATATTACATTTGTATAATGCGAAAACAGCTCGTATTTGTTTTCAATTGAAAACGGTTTACAAAATATCTAAGCATTATTTCAACTATTAATTAACGATTTCAAAACTTCCCTGAATTTTATTTAAATGACTTATCTTGCAAATCCTACTCGCTACGACCAAACGGGTAGCCGTCCGATGGAATTTCGCCGTTGTGGCAATAGTGGCTTACAATTACCTGCTATTTCTTTAGGTTTATGGCATAATTTCGGTGGTGTTGATGTCTTTGAAAACTACCGTGCTATTCTTCAAACAGCTTTCGATAATGGTGTCACGCACTTCGATTTAGCCAATAATTATGGTCCGCCTCCGGGTTCTGCCGAAGAGAATTTTGGTGTAATCATGAAAAAAGACTTCATCCCTTATCGTGATGAACTCGTGATTTCTACCAAAGCTGGTTACTTGATGTGGCCTGGTCCTTACGGCGATTGGGGTTCAAAAAAATACTTGGTGTCTAGTCTCGACCAAAGTTTAAAACGCATGGGATTAGACTATGTGGATATTTTCTATCATCACCGTCCAGACCCAAATACGCCATTAGAAGAAACAATGGCGGCTTTGGACTTAATCGTCAGACAAGGAAAGGCTTTATATGTTGGTATTTCTAATTATCAAGCGGAAGAAGCCGAAAAAGCCATCGCCATTCTGAACAGATTAGGTACTCCTTGTTTAATTCATCAACCAAAATATTCGATGTTTGAACGCTGGGTTGAAGGTGGCTTATTAGATGTACTCGGTCGTGAAGGCGTGGGTTGTATTCCTTTCTCACCTTTAGCACAAGGACTTTTAACCGATAAATATTTAAAAGGTATTCCAAGTGATTCGAGAGCTTCTAAAGCACATGGCTTTTTACAAACCAGTCAAGTGACGCCAGAAGTACTTGCTAAATTGGAAAAACTCAATGCAATTGCTCTGGAACGTGGACAATCTTTAGCACAAATGGCTTTGGCTTGGTTATTAAAAGATGCAAGAGTTACTTCGGTGTTGATTGGTGCAAGTAGAGTTTCGCAGTTATTAGATTCTTTAGATTGCTTGAAAAACAAAAATTTCAGTCAAGAAGAATTAACTAAGATTGAAGAGATTTTGAGATTTTAGCTATGAGCCGTGAGTTTTGAGCTTTTTAAATTGAGTAATTTTAGAAAAAAAGCTCAAAGTCAATATCTCAAGAAACTTTTCTTACAAAAAGATAAACAAAAATAACAATCCAAAAATGCAATATAGAAAGTTAGGAAAAACAGGTTTTGACATCTCAGAAATCAGTTTGGGTACTTGGCAAGTAGGCGGAAAATGGGGTGCTGATTTCAGTCATGAAACAGCAGATGCTATTCTTAACGCTGCTGTAGATTCAGGTATTAATTTTATTGATACTGCTGATGTGTATGGCAATGGTGAAAGCGAAAAAGCAGTTGGAAGATTTGTAAAAACTCGTTCTGAACGCCTTTTTGTAGCTACAAAATGCGGACGACAATTAAATCCGCACGTAAACCAAGCCTATCAACCAGCGGTACTTCGTAAATTTGTGGAAGATAGTTTGACAAACATGGGTTTAGAAACCCTTGATTTAATTCAACTGCACTGCCCGCCGACAGAAGTATATTATCGTCCAGAGATTTTTGAATTGTTCGACCGTTTGAAAGATGAAGGGAAAATATTAAACTTGGGTATCAGCGTCGAGAAAGTAGAAGAAGCGTTGAAGGGCATCGAGTACGATAACGTTACTTCAGTACAAATTATCTTTAATGTTTTCCGTCAGCGTCCTGCTGAATTGTTTTTTGAACAAGCAAAGAAAAAAGACATTGGGGTCATCGTCAGAGTACCTTTGGCGAGTGGTTTATTAACTGGTAAATTCTCTAAAAACTCTACTTTTACAGAAGGCGACCACCGCAATTTCAACCGCAATGGCGAGCATTTCGATAAAGGCGAAACTTTTTCTGGTATCGACTATGAAACGGGTCTTTCGGCAGTAGATGAATTGAAGGCTTTATTTCCAGAACATCCGAATTTAGCACCCATCGCTTTGCGTTGGATTTTGCAACACGATGCAGTAAGTACTGTAATTCCTGGGGCTTCTCGTCCAGAACAAGTATTGTCGAATTTAGATGTTTTCAACATTCCAGCTTTAACGTCAGAACAAGTTTCAAATATCAATCAGGTATATCAAAATAGTATTAAACCATTGGTTCATCACTTATGGTAGTGAACAAACGGTATCAGCAATCTGTAATCCATTAATAGTATCAGATTGCTGAAACATTACAACAATATTCTATTATCTTCTTATTCAACTATCAACTATTTCAAGAAAATGAAAAATAATTTCTTCAAAAGTACTCTTTTGTTTTTGTTGGCTTTGTCATTTACCAGCACAACTTTCGCACAGCAATTTAAAGTGTTGTTATACACTAAAACTGCGGGTTTTCACCATGAATCAATTCATGAAGGCGTAGCAGCGATTCGCCAATTGGCGGCTCGTCATAATTTCTCGGTGACTTGGCAAGAAAATGCTACTGTTTTCAACGATAAAGATTTGGCGAATTTCAGTGCCGTGATTTTCTTAAACACAACTGGTGATATTTTGAATGATGAGCAACAAACAGCATTCGAGAAATTCATTCGTGCTGGAAAAGGCTATGTGGGAATTCATGCCGCATCGGATACTGAGTACGACTGGACTTGGTACACTAAAATGGTGGGTATGATGTTTAAAATTCACCCTGCACAACAAACGGCATATTTGAAAGTTGAAGATTCAAACTTCCCGGGAATGGAGCGTTTCCCTAAAAAATTCCTTTGGACAGACGAATGGTATGAATTTGGCGACCTAAAATCAACAGATTTACATTATTTGATTTCGGTAGATGAAAAATCTTATGAGCCTTATGCAAAATGGGGAACAAACGAAGGAAAAGGCATGGGTAAATTCCACCCAATTTCTTGGTATCATAACTACGACGGCGGTAGAGCATTCTATACTGCTTTAGGACATATTCCATTGACGTTCTCTGACCAAACTTTCTTAGATCATATCTATGGCGGTATTTACTGGGCAGCAACTGGTAAAGGTTTGTAGAACTTATCTGTTTCAATGAATTGATTCGAGTTTATACTTCAAAAAAATCCTCATCTCAACGAGATGGGGATTTTTTGTTTGCCCGAACAACTGCAAAGCTTTGCATTTACAATGATAATACTTTCCAAAATGATTGACCTAATCCGCATTTGTATCTAAGCATTTCTCAACAGAAACAGATTAGATACAAGTGTTTCCAATCATTTTCCAACAGAAACAGATTAGATACAAGTGTTTCCAATCATTTTCCAACAGAAATAGATTAGATACAGATGTTTCCAATCATTTTCTAACAGAAATAGATTAGATACAAGTGTATCTAATCATTTTCCAACTGAAATAGATTAGATACAGATGTTTCTGACCATTTTCCAACAGAAATAGACAAGATACAAGTGTTTCCAAGCATTTTCCAACAGAAATAGATTAAATACAGATGTTTCCAAGCATTTTTCAACAGAAATAGATTAGATACAGATGTTTCCAAGCATTTTCCAACAGAAATAGATTGGAAATAAGCATTAATACGCTCAAGCATTAGGCGTCACAATAATCATTAGAAAAAATTACTAGCTAAAAACTGACGCACTGAACGTATCGTTATTTCTCTTCAAGTATTTACAATAGCCCTTTTTCGTATATTTGCTTTAACAAATCTTGAAGAAAATGGAAGCAATAAAAATAAGTGTCAATAAGCAAATGGATGGTTATACTTTCAGCATTGCACCATCTATCAGAGAACGGATTAAAAGCTGGTTTCCAGACGCTCACCCTGCTAACAATATCTTTGTTTCTTATGATATAAAAAGTGATTTTGAAGTGTATTATGGAAAACTTGAAAGCTATATTTATCCAGCTTTACTTGGAGTCGATAATCAATCAGAATTAAACAAAAAAATCAACGAAATCATGTTTGTTGATACCAAAACGGGAAATGTTTTACATACTCATAAAGTACGAAAAAATCATTTTCAACATATAACATAGTTTAAACAGTTTAAGATAATATTTCAAACAGGATAGAAACTCAACATAAAACCTAAGTAAAGACTGAAAATATGCATTACATATCACTAGATACAAACACATGGATTTATTTAGCTAACGGAACTGAACCTGTTAGACTTCTACATTTCATTAAACAAGAGGTAGAAAGAGGGAATATCACAATTTTACTACCAGAAATTGTTTCAAGTGAATGGGATTTACACAAAGATAAAACCGTAAGGCAAGGAAGTATAAAACACTTCAATGACGTACAAGAAGCACTATGAGGTGGTTCAAAAAAACGGCACACTTTTTTGCATAAAAAATGCGGAAAATGGAATTAAAGAAACCCAAGAAATCACACGCACATTACGAGCCTGATTTTAAAGAGGAAATACTGAGA
>NZ_JAYGIL010000058.1:0-9795 GCF_034931025.1 Arcicella gelida
AAGAATCCTACCAAAACCTTTATGCAACTCTGGACTGAATGTATTAATATATTCACCAAATGGACAAATATTCAAGTGTCTCATAATCAAATATTTACAAAAACCTTCGGGTAGAGTAAACAGATAAAAAAAATTAAAAGTATTTGACGAAATTTGAAAGATGGGAAATAGCTTAATAAGCTTTATTTTTGATTAGATAAAAAATGATTTTATTCTATGTTGAATAATACTTTCAGATTGTTTCAAAATGGAACAATAATACTTTATTCTTTCGGAAAATTTAATGTTGTGTCAGTTTTTATAAGAAACCTATTTCTTTTATCTCTTAATATTTCTAATCATTCAAACATTATCACTAAACAAACAGCCATGTCATATTGTACCGCAATAGCATATATGTCGGATGAAAGAAGGGCTTTGCATAAAGCCTATCACGACAAACTATATGGTTTTCCTATAGACGATGATAACGAATTGTTTTGTAGGCTTGTTCTTGAAATTAATCAGGCAGGTTTAAGCTGGGAAACGGTATTAAAAAAGGAAGTATCTTTTAGAAAAGCTTATGATAATTTTAATATCGAAGCAGTAGCCGCTTATACCGAAGCAGATAGAGAAAGACTTTTAGCCGATGCTGGAATTATCCGCAATCGTTTAAAAGTAAATGCAGCCATAGAAAATGCCAAAACCATTTTAGTACTTCAAAAAGAACATGGTTCATTTAAGCAATGGTTGAATTTCCATCATCCTAAAACCAAAGAAGAGTGGATAAAATTATTTAAAAAGACTTTCAAATTTACAGGTGGAGAAATTGTAAATGAATTTTTGATGAGTACTGGTTATTTATTGGGTGCTCATGATGAAAATTGTATTATTCATCAAGAAATTTTAAAAACTCAGCCGATGTGGTTGAAAACGGTTTAAGATTTTAAAAAATGCTGATACCTTTTACATCTGAAAAGCTATCAGCATTTTGTATTAGTGATGAATAAGATTCGACACAATTGTTTCTACAGGAGTAAATACCCATTTCTCCATTACAATATATAGCAAAGAAGGTCTCAATTGATGATCACCATAGAATACGATATTGGGAATAACAATCGACGCTATCAAACAGTAAATGGATAATTTCTTGATAGTTTCTGTAGTTTCAACTTTATTGAGCTGGCTCAAAACCAATATAAATAGCGGAAAAAGAAATGAAATTCCTCTTGTTTGGTCAGCAACGACAAAGGCTGCCGTCGAAAAAAACAAGCTTACTAATAAGTAAATTGGTATTTTTTTGAATTGATAAACAAAATAAAAAACAAAAACCCACAAGCCTTTAAACGAAAAAACATACATGCTAAAAAATGAATGCTGACTGATTAAATACAAAAGGCTAAAGTCATTTGGAAGACTCATCTTAAAATTCGGAAAACTTAGCATATAATATTTACCGACAAAGTAACCAAGTACAGCAAGAGGCATCGCTCCAAATATCATCATTTTTTTCTTTGGTGATTCACTTAAAATCCACCAAAACCATACAGGAGGAACTGCAATAATTAAAGTACGTTCATTCGTAAAAATAGCAGCTAACATACTCAAGAATACAACAAATGGATTGTTTGTATATATAGCAAGCAAGATAAAAAAGAAGCCAAAAGTATCTGCATGACCAAATAAATCTCCGGTAGCAGTATTACTAAAATAACAATAAGTACATGCTAAACAAAACAAAACAGTATTGATAATATGCCCTTTATTGATTCTATAAATCAATTTTACCAAAAGCATCTGAAAGACAAAACTCACCAATAGTTGAATAATGTAAAGTTGTTTCTGGCTAGTAATCGAAAAAACTTTGATAATAACAGGTACAGTCAGCCGTAAGGCTCTGTTATAGCCATAAGGTATATTTTGTAGAAATTCGTTATTTGTCAAGTCTTTTGCTTGCATCAACATCACACTCCATAAACCATAATGCAAATCATTTTTGTTCGTGGGTGGATTTTCTTGTATCGTCCAAATAAATAAGAAAGAGCTAAATATAATCCAACAAATTGTTTTATGCTCAAGCTTGTTAGATTTTGCTTGTTCTAATATTGTAGCGATTTTCTCTCGAATCATTTGTATCAATCCTATTAAATGTATCTGTGTATATAAATTATGGCAAAAGTAGCTCTTTTTATGATGTATAAATCATCCAGCTATTAAATCTCTACGAAAGTCTGTTAAGAATATCTATTGTTCTGTATAATGAAAAGTCAATCCGCCATCTACATAATAAGTAGAACCTGTTACATATTTTGCATCATCTGAAGCTAAAAATGCTACCACTCCTGCTACATCTTCAGGTTCACCCAAACGACGAAGCGAAATATTATTTTGAAGTGTTCCTAACAATTCGGGTTTACTTAATAAATCAGCATTAATTGGCGTTCTGATTGCTCCTGGTGCTACATTGTTAATTCTAATATTCATTGGTCCTAATTCTACCGCTAAATTTCGCATCACCATTTGCATCGCACCTTTACTTGCACAGTAAGCTGTAAAATTCGGGAAAGGTAATTCTTCATGCACTGAACTATTATTTACAATTACTCCGACAACATTATTTTCCATCATGTAGCGTACAAAAGCTTGCGTGAGGAAAAACATACCTTTCAAATTAATATTCATTACTGTATCATAATCTTTTTCGGTTACTTCCCAGAAAGGTGCATTAATTTCTACGCCAGCGTTATTTACCAAAATATCTAATTTCCCAAATACTTCTACACTTTCTTTGACCATTGCATACACAACATCAACTTTCGAAATATCACTTTTAATAAAATGAACCTTCGCTCCTGTTTCTTCTACTTGTCTGATAGTTTCGGCAACATGTTCATCATTATTTCTACTGTTTATGATTACACTTGCTCCTTCTTGTGCAAAACGAACAGCAATTGCACGACCAATACCTTTGCTACTTCCTGTTATTAAAGCCACTTTTCCTGAAAATCGTCCCATGTTTTTTTGTAAGTTTAGTTAATTGATAGAATATTGAAATAAGTATAAGCAAAAAAACTGGATTTTATAACTCTATTTTGATTTTACTCATCAAATATACAAAAGTTAAAAATTGAACTATGATGGATAGTTCTACATTATAGTTAATAAAAAAGATATTCTCTGAAAGAAAATAGATAAAGTATTCACTCCAAACTCACTAAATCGTTCCATTTATATGTCACAATTATTTAGTCCGATAAAAATCAAAGAACTTGTTTTAAAGAATCGTATTGTTGTTTCTCCGATGTGTCAATATTCATCCATCGACGGTTTTGCTAACGATTGGCATTTTGTACATTTAGGAAGTAGAGCAGTTGGCGGAGCTGGTTTAGTCATTACCGAAGCCGCAGCGGTTTCGCCAGAAGGTAGAATTTCGCCCGATGATTTAGGTTTATGGAAAGATGAACACATTGAAGGTTTACAAAAGATTACAACTTTTATCAAAGCCAACGGCGCAGAAGCTGGAATTCAATTAGCCCACGCAGGCAGAAAAGCCAGTGTTTCTTCACAGTGGAAAGGTGGTAAATTGGTTAGTGAAGCAGATGGCGGTTGGCAAGTAGTAGCTCCGAGCGAAATTCCTTTCAATGATACTTATGGTTTACCAAAAGCCTTAACAAAGGCTGAAATTAAAACGATTGTTAATGATTTTAAACTTGCTGCGGAAAGAAGCTTGAAAGCGGGTTTTTCTGTCGTAGAAATTCATGCAGCACATGGTTATTTGGTACATCAGTTTTTATCACCTTTGAGTAATCAACGAACTGATGAATACGGTGGCTCTTTTGAAAATAGAATTCGTTTTTTATTAGAAATTATTGAAGAAGTAAAAACTGTTTGGTCTGAAACACTTCCATTATTTGTCAGAATCTCAGCCACAGAATGGGCAGAAGGCGGTTGGAATGAAGCTGATTCTATCAAATTAGCTCATATTTTAAAAAGTATTGGCGTTGATTTAATTGATACTTCAACAGGTGGAAATATTTATAATGCTAAAATTCCAGTTGCTCCTTCTTATCAAGTTCCTTTTGCTCAAAAAATCAAAAAAGAAACAGGGATTTTAACGGGTGCTGTGGGATTATTAACAACTTCAACACAAATGGAGTCAATTCTGGTAACTGGACAAGCCGATTTAATATTTTTAGCAAGAGAATTACTTCGTGACCCATATTTCCCATTAAGAGCCGCCGCCGAATTAGGACAAAAAGATGTACAATGGCCAGTACAATATGAACGTGGAAAATTCAGATAAGTACAACGAGTTTCCAACTCGTTGTTTATTTCAGCGAGTTGGAAACTTGTTGTACTTACTTAAATCTTAAACTGCAAAGTAGCCACAATACTTCTTCCATCCGAACTCCAAACTCCTACTCCCGGATAACCAGTAGGACGTTTAGTGAAGTATTGTTCATTTGTAATATTGTTCACACCCAATTTAAAAGTATAATTTTGAGCTATTTTTAACGAAACATTCAAATCAAAAATACCATAAGAAGGCACTAAACCTTTAGCACCATCAACACTTGGTTGCTCTGTATTTAAAGCATCCGAATAGCTATCTGCCACATAACTATACTGCAAAGTAGCACTTACAATTTTATGCGAAAGCGTTACGCCATTTCTGCTAATCCATTTCGGTACAGTTTCTAAACGATTCCCTACAATACTTTTGTTTTCTCCATTCAAAGTAACTGAACCTTTCACATAACTGGCATCAAAATATGATGTAGCAGTGAAAACAGATAGTTCACTGTTTTTAGTTCTAATTGGTTTGGCTTCAATAAATACTTCTAAGCCTTTTGTGACGCTACTTCCTACGTTCGTTTTATAGACATAATTATTACCATTTGCATCTGGCAAAATCAAACTCCCAATTCTATTATTGTATTCAATCTGGAAATAAGTAATATCAAAATTAATTTTCTGGCGAAGATTTCCTCTGATACCTATTTCAGCATTGAAGCCAGACGCATCTTTAAGATTTTGATCAGTAACATCCAAAGTCGTTGGCGGAATAATATCCGAGAAAATAACGGGTCGATACGCTTGTGACCAACCTCCATAAATTTTCAGGTGATTGTTCAACTTATATTGGGTATTCATACCAAAAAGTGGGAAAGAATGTTTAATCTCGTTCGGTACTTTTTCGGAAGCTAAATACTTAATATAGCCCGACATTTTGGTAACGCCATTTTCTATACGAAAGGCTGGCGAAATATTAAATTCCGGTGTAATGTAAAAGATATTTTCTACGAAAACAGCTACATTTTGTGTTTTATAATGTAAATCTCTTCCCCAAGCTGGGTCAACTAAAGTCAAATCATAATCTGTACCTGTTGTTCCTTTTCCCAATTGTTGGCGATGTAAATCATTATTGATATATCTAAGTCCACCGACTAAAGTATTTTTAAAGTTTCCGATAGAATAATACTTCGTCAAACGTAATTCAGAAGAGTAACTATTAAAATTATCAATATCTACCTGACGATTTTTGTATTGGTCAGTTGCTGGGTCAATTACATCTGGTACTGTTGCCAAAGCCACAATCTGTACACTACTTCTTGTACCTAAAACAGCAGAGTTTATCCAATTTAACTGCGTACTTTCATTAATTTTCCAATCAAAAGAAAGTGAAGGAACAATAATATCTGGACTAAAGTAATTTCTACTTCTGGTTGACTGTCTTGGATTTTGATTAAACATTTCGTCCGTTAAAGGCCCTGGCATTTGGTAAACGTAAGTACTTCTTCCGATTTCAGCCTTCGCTTTCAATTTAGAAGAAAAATCATATTCTAAGGTTAAAAACTGAGCTTCAGCATCTGACTTAGCATTTTTTCGATAACCATCAGAAACTCTTTTTTGGAAATATCCATAATATCTTAGTTTCCCAATCTTTCCACCAATCGCATTATAAGTACTAAAAAGTCCATACGAACCCATAGAACTAATACTTTCAAAAGAAATTTTCTTTGTTGAATCAGCTTTTTTAGTAACATAGTTAATCATGCCTCCAAACTGCGCTCCATATTGTAGAGAAGCTGTTCCACGAACAATTTCAATTTTTTGAATAGATTCCATCGGCGGGCTATAATGACTGGCAGGATAGCCATAAATATCACTATTGGTCATTATTCCATTTTGGCGAACATTATATTCCCAACTACGGTGCGGGTCGAGTCCACGAGTAGAAATATTCATTTGGTTTCCAGAACCATCCATATCATACACAAAAGCTCCTGCTACTTTTGCAAAGATTTGGCGTCCTGTTTTCTCCGAAATATTCGCATTAAGATTACTGACAGCAATTACTTCATATTTTTTCCCAGAAAAAATATAGCTGTTATGAACATCGCCTAGACTATTATTATCTTGTCTAAAGGCTTTGATTTCCACTTCATCAAGCTGCTTAACTTTACTAGAATCGACTGTCGTTTTTTGACCAAATATAAGGGAGGGAATTATTAAAAAGGGGAGTAAAATGTATTTCATATTGATGAATCAAAGGCTAAATGTGTTATTTTTCCAAAATTATGGAAAAAAACCTTTCATTCCAACAAACAGGACTCAATTATTTAGAATCTTTCTAATCTTTCAATAGCCATTTTATCACTGTTTTTTCAATTGTTGCTTTCAAAACAGGTTTTGTGATATAATCATCCATTCCAGCTTCCACACATCTCTCTTTTTCACCAACAATCGTTTCAGCTGTCAAAGCGATAATCGGTACTCTCTTTCCTTCTTTTTCAAGTGCTCTGATGATTTTGGTAGCATCATAACCACCAATTTCAGGCATTTGAACATCCATAAAAATAATGTCGGGGTTATTCTCTTTAAATTTTTCAACGGCTATTTTTCCATTTACTGCTTCAATAACTTTTGCTTCAGGAAATAGCTTACTAAAAATTGTTCTAGCCAGCAACATATTAATTGGATTATCTTCCGCAATAAGAATTTTAATTTTACCAAATTTACATTCCGCTTTTAATACAGGAGGTTTCTCTTCAACATAGATATTTTCAACAGGTTCTATTTTATTGATTAATTCATGAAGGGCATTATATAAATGCTGAATTTTAATTGGTTTTACTAAACGTTGTTTAATCCCCAATTCTTCACAAGCTTTTGTAATTTCATAATCATCCGAAGAACTATATAAAAGCATGATTGGCTGTATATCAACAGATAATTTCAAGTCTTCTCTAATACTTCTTGCCGTTTGAATACCGTTCATCTCAGGCATTTTATAATCTAACAAAATGGCATCATAACGTTTTCCTGAACGAAGTAAATCAATGGCTGCTTTCCCATTACTTACTTGCTCTGAATGAATAGATTTTAATGCCAACATTTCTTTCAAAATCACACGATTATTAGCATTGTCATCAACAATTAAAATATTCTCAACTTTATCTAAATCATTATTCCATTCTACGGCTTCACCTTCCAAGGTTTTCAAAGTAATATCAAAGAAAAAAGTACTTCCTTCTCCCATTTCGCTTTTTACTTGTAGTTGACTGCCCATCAAGCCCAGAAGTTTATTCGAAATAGTTAATCCCAAACCTGTACCTCCAAATTTTCTAGTCGTAGAAGCGTCTTCTTGCGAAAATGCAGTAAATATTTTTTGCTGATTACTTGGGTCTATCCCAACGCCAGTATCTCTTACTTGAAATCTGAATTTCACATTTTTGTCAAGTTCTGATTCAAGCATTATAATTTTTAATTCTATTTCTCCTGAATCTGTAAACTTTACAGCATTACCCAAAAGGTTTACTAAAACCTGACGCAAGCGAACGGAATCAATCCAAATAAATCGAGGAATGTCAGATTGTATATTTAATAAAATCTCAAGTCCTTTTTCATTTGCCTGATAAGTAACGATATCCATTACTTGTTCTCCAAGTTTATACAAATCATATTGTTCTATCGAAAGTTCTAATTTCCCTGCTTCAATTTTTGAGAAATCTAGAATATCATTAATAATATCTAAAAGTGAATTAGCAGATTGAAAAACAGTTGACATATACTGTTTTTGCGTATTGTCTAGTTTGGTTTTCATTAATAAATCAACAAAACCAATCACACCATTCAATGGAGTACGAATTTCGTGGCTCATATTTGCCAAAAACTCAGATTTTGCTCTTCCGCCTTGTTCAGCTTGTTCTTTTGCTCTTCGCAAAGAAGAAGCAAATCGATAAGATAAAATCAGGTTTTGAAAAAATATAAAGCCCAAAAAACCAAAAATAAAGTAAAAAGGAGAAGCATCTAATACTTTTAGATAGCTCAGGATTGTCAAACCGATAGCAATACCTAAAGACAAAAAACTCAAAAAAGCATATTTAGACCCTACTCGTTTATTCATTAAGGCACGAATCGCCACATAAAAACTATAAACAATAAAGAGTAAGACGACAATTAAGAATAATTGAGAGGCAAGTGTGAAAAAAGAAATCGGAGTAAATACTAAAAGCCCAATATAAAATAGACTTGAAATACTCACAAACTTAATAAACCAATCACGAGTTTCATCAGGATATAAATCTTTCAGAAACAATGTGAAAATGAAAATGCAGAAAAATATGGCAAAGTATTCAATGTAAATGGTAAGATACCAATTCAAATTTGGGAAAAGATGATGCAAATAGTATTGTTTATCAACTCCTATAATTCTATAGATAAAAAATAAACAGAAGAGTGCAAAGTACAGAATTTCACGGTCACGCTGACCCATAAAGTAAAGCCCAAAGAAGAACAAACTTCCCATAAACAACACTCCAGTTAATAATAAATCAGAAGCAATTTCTCTTTCTCTTTGTTCCTTCATGACTTCGTCATCACCCAAAACAATCATTTGAGAAATTCCACCTTTATAGTGTTCAAAATTGGCAATCTGAAGAACTAGTTTTAAAGTATCAGAATCAGCATAATAATCCCTAAGAATGGGTAACCATTGAGGCTTATATTCATCTTTATTCTTTGAAACGACACCATTTTTGGCAAATAATTCACCATTTACCCAAAAATTAAAAGTACAATAAGTAGCAGGAAGAAAAAAAGCCAGTGACGGGTTTTTCCCGTGATCTATAATTAAATTTAAACTATAAGTGGCAACACCAAAAGCTTTGTAGGGAATATCTAATTGTTCATGCTTATTCCAAACCTTGGTTAAATCTGTGTAATAATTTGGTTTCTTTTCTGAAGTAATTTCGTTTGGATTTAATAATTGATTCCAATAAAAAGCCCAAGGTCCTTTTAAATCAGCATTATCATTTTTGAAATTATGTTTTCTTAAATCTAAAACACCTTCATTGGCATGGTATTCGGCAGCGGGTAAACTAAATGGAGTAATTAATGATAGGAATAAAACAGCAAACAAAATCATCTTACGCTTGGCATACTTGTTTTCACAAACAAAATACGACATAATACGACTCATGTTTTGACTTCGTTTTGGCAAGTACCTATATTTATGAATTTCTAAGAAGAAGTTTTCCATCAGGATACTTGGTTAATTCATCCTACATAAAGTAGAAAATTGCTTATTTAATATTAGACTGCAAAAGAATATTAAATAATTCTTTTGTACAAAGATATTTTAAATATTCGATAAGTATTAATAACCGAATATTAGCGTTCTGTTTTTTTGATTTGTCTATAACGAGAAAGAGCTACCATTTCTGGTAGCTCTTTTTTCATTAATATTTTTGGGGTTTATTTACTTTCCCGCATGTGATTGCAGTATCATCAACGGAACTGGGCTTAACT
>NZ_JAYGIL010000059.1:0-9675 GCF_034931025.1 Arcicella gelida
TTTAGCAGAAACAAAATACAGAAAAACCCCGAAAATTGCCAGTATTGACACTTTCCCGGGGTTATTTTATTGGTAATATATTGATTATTAAATATTTACAAGATTAAAGGGAAGCCTAATTAATCCAACTAAATTTATATTCTAATTCAGGGACTTTGATTCTGTCTGTCAAGCGAGTTAAACGCTCTGGTAAACGCATTAAATAATCTTGTGCTTTTGCTGCAGGGCCACTCAAACCAGTCATAGTTGCAATATTCCAATCTTTTAAAAGCAATTCTGTAATTTCTATATAATCTTTACCTGTGTAAACACCTAGCCTTTGTGCAGCGTCAGAAAAATGCCCATATACGCCACTTTTTTCTCCATTCATTTCACGCAAGAAATGGGCAGGCATTACAATTTTTTGTTTCATCATGTCTGCAAATGCAATCATCATTTCCGAAGGGTCAATTTCAAAAATACTCGTAATGAAACTTTTATAAGCCTTATGATGACGCATTTCATCAGCCGCAATCATGGCACACATTTTCGACAATGAATTATTGCCATGTTTTTTAGCCAATGAGGCAGTACGACGATGAGAAATATTAGTTGCTAATTCTTGAAAAGAAGTATAAACAAATGTTTTATATGGATCATCGTCTGTTTTAATATCGAAACCATCAGCAATTAAATATTGAGTTGATGTTTCAACGGCTTTCATGTTGACACGACCTGAAAGATATACATATTTATTCAATAAATCTCCATGACGATTTTCTTCTGCTGTCCAAGCACGAGTCCATCTAGCCCAACCTTCTGGCTCATGAACCATATCTACCCCTTGAACAACCATAATAGAAGATTCGTAAGTAGGTAAAGCTTCCTCAGTAATCATATCGCCAATGAGAACCGCCCAATAATCATAAGGTAGTTCACGAGCAGCTTGTTGAAGTTCTTTTACTTCATCAAAAAATGTTTCCTTACTAGCATCTGGTAAAAAATCTGAAGGCTGCCAGTTAGTATCTATCGGAATGAGGTACTTGTTCACAATGTCGTCCATATTAACGGCAAGGTGATTCATTACTTCTATTCTTTCATTTCGCTTTTCCATTTAATTGTTGTGGTTTGGGGACAAAGAGTATCGGTCAAAAGTTTATATCATCACAAAAACTATCCTATTTTCGCTACCGAACCCTACAAAGGTACTGAATAAAATTATAAATGGCAGAATGATAATTATCATTATTACACCATAGAATTAAATTTTATTCAGATTAATCAATAAATCTTTTGGTAATTGGATGGTAGCTATCTACACGGCGATCTCTAAGGTAGGGCCAAGTAGAGCGATAATACTCTGTTTTAGCTAAATCTACTTCTTGAACATGCACTTCTTCTTGTTCGTGCGAACCCAAATAAAGTAGTGTACCAAAAGGATTTGCGACGAAACTTCCACCCCAGAATTGTTGATCAGCTTCACGTCCTACTCTATTTACCGAAACCACATGAACACCATTTGCTACTGCGTGTGAACGTTGAATTGTTTGCCAAGCATTGTATTGCTCACGGTTGATGTTCGGGTCTGTTTCGTTAGTATCCCAGCCAATAGCGGTTGGATAAAACAATACTTCTGCACCCATCAAAGCTGTAATTCTTGATGCCTCTGGATACCATTGATCCCAACAAATCAATACGCCGATTTTAGCAAATTTCGTTTGAAACACTTTATAACCTGAATCTTCTGGCGAAGCATCACCAGGAGTAAAATAAAATTTCTCGTAATAACCCGGGTCGTCGGGAATGTGCATTTTTCTATACTTTCCTAAATACGAGCCGTCTGCATCCAAAACTGCCGTAGTATTGTGATATAAACCTGCGGCACGTTTTTCAAACAATGAAGCAATAATCACCACTCCTAACTCTTTAGCAACTGATGATAATATTTCTGTCGATGGGCCGGGAATGGCTTCTGCTAAATTAAAATTAGCGTGGTCTTCTACATCACAAAAGTATAATGAAGTAAATAATTCTTGCAAACAAACAATATTTGCTCCTTTTTGAGCCGCTTCACGAATTCCTTGAATCGCTTTTTGCATATTTTCTTGTACATTTTCTGTACAAGACATTTGGACAAGTCCGATGTTAATTTTTTTTGACATTTTATTCTTTTACTTCAAGCTTTCAAATTTCATCTCATTCATGCACTTAAAATGCCCCAATGGACATTTGTTGTAACCTATTTTAGAACATGGGCGACAAGCTAAGTGCTTCACTTCGAGGGATACAAAATTAGTTTGATATGGGTACATTCCAAATTCGGGTACCGTATTTCCCCAAATAGAAATTACTTTTTTCTTGAAAGCCGCCGCTACGTGCATCATCCCTGTATCATGTGTGTAAACAATCGTCGCTTCTTTGATTAACGAAGCAGACTGATTTAAGTTACATTTTCCACAAGTATTTAAAATTAGTTTGTTTCCTTCATTTCCGAAAGCCGCAATCAGTTTTTCGGCTTGTTCCGAATCCTCCTTCCCTCCTATTAAAACCAATGGTAATTGAATAGTTTTACACAATTCAATCATTTTGTTTAAGGGTAATTTCTTGGTTTCATGCTGTCCACCAATGGCATAAACCGCATAAGTATTTCTGAAATTTTCGGGCAACCAATCAGCAGGTAAAACGTCTTTTTCAGGAATGAAATAATCTAAACCTTGATTATCATTTTGTATGCCTAAATGCTCAATCGTTTTCAAATTTCTATCTACAATATGTACTTTAGGCATAATATTCTTTTTGAATTTTACCAAAAGCCATTTTTGAAAATTGATTTTATCAAAACTATACGATTTTACGCCCAATCTAAGTTTAATAATTCTTGTCCTCAGATTATTATGCAAATCTATCACATAGTCATACTGTTCCAGCTTTAGATGTTTTATCAAATCATTAAGACTATCCTCCAGCAAAAAGTACTTATCAATGTACGGATTATTTTCTACTAAAGTTTTATAAGATTTCTTCGTTACAAAATGTACTTCGGCATCAGGATATTGTTTTTTCAAACAACGCACTACTGGCGTGGTGAGGATTATATCTCCAATCGAAGAAAAACGAAGAATTAAGAATTTGGTCATGTAAATTGGGTGATTTTCAGAGAAGAATTTTCAGCGATTAAGTCGAAATCAGAATCTTGGTGACAAATTTCAACTTTAAAATGAATGGCATAAGCCGCAATCAAACAATCATTGGCTTTACGAATGGTAACGCCTTTTTGGCGTAATGAACGATATAAATTTGCTGATTCGATGGCAATTTCTACGGCATCTAACTGCAAAATTTGCTGTGCTAATAATAACCTTCGAGTAACATCAAATCTCTTTTGGTCAGAAATTCCTTGGAGAACTTCCTGAATTATCGTCGGAGTAATATAAACTCTGACTCTTATTGCAAAAAGATTCTCTAAAATTCTTACTTGAGGCGTATCTTTTTTGTTAAGATAATTTATCCAAACAGAAGTATCGAAAAGTATCATAAGTTTGAAACTTCTTGTGTTCTCATTTCATCTAAATCGCCACTCCAAGTATCTGAATGCCTTAATGCTTCCATTTCTTGAATCAAAAAGTAATAATGTAAATCGTTTAAAGCTCTTTCAATCACAGCTTTTTTGGTCTTCAAGCCTGTGGCTGACATTACTTGTGCCATTAAATCATCATTTATTTCAATATTCGTTCTCATAATCATCTGAGTTTTTATACACAAAAATAACGATTATTTAAGGTAAAGTCGTCAAAACATTCATTTCAATCAAAAAATGTACCTCCAATACTAAATTATATGAATCAAATATTGGAGGGTTAAAAGTTATCATTCCAACTTACTACTTAAATCCTCCAGAATAAACTTCTTTAACAAAAATTCTATTAGCGAAATTTGAATTAATTTCAATCTTTTCGATTTGTTCTTGGTAAAAAGTTTCTCCGTAATAATCTTCAATCTGATACAAAATACGGTGTGGAACAGCACCACTATTAAGGCTGATTAATTCTCGATAATCTTGAAATATTTTTCTTTCAAAAGACAACTTTTTACCATCTTCAAATTCTGTTTTATCTGAAGAAATCACTCTAAATGTCTCTTTATCAATATACAAATGATATTCTGCTTTAGGAATAAAACGATTTTTTGAATTGAGAGTTTTTTCAGTATATTTCAAATGATAACACAGATGTTCATCTATCGTGACATCTTCAGATAGTTCATAATTATTCCATAAGTCTAAACGAAATGAGGTCAATAAATAAAGTGGATCAAGGTTAGGAAAAGTATTCCAATAATCAATCGCATCTATTTTTTTCCATTTTTCACCTCTTATACGTTCATCATGTTGCCATGCTTCAGCTTGATTCAGAATAAGATAAAATAAATCAGGATTTTTCTTTTTTAAGAGATAATTGGTAAAAGCACTCTCCCATTTCTCTTCATAAAAAGGCACGTTACTATCTTCAAAAGATAATTTTGAAAGCGTATGTACTTTTTCAATTCCTTTTATGATTTGTCCTCCGCCAAAGCCTAGTATTACTTTTTCTAAAATTTTAGCATTATTTTGATTAGCAAGCGAATCAAGAATATTGTTTCTTTTAGTTTTTGTTTTCTCTAAAATTTCTAATCGATTATTTTTCTCTTGTTCCCAATCGGCAACATCTCTTTCTATTTTTTCAAAAAAAGCAAGTCGTGTTTCTTCTTTTTCGTTAACCTCGTCTTGTTGAATTTCAAAGCCTAACTTTTTTAATTCACTAAATCGAGGAGTATGTGTACGCTTCTTTTTATCAACAAAAAAACTATTTTTAGTTCTCTCAATCAACTCACGTCCCCATACTTTACGCATATCGTTCTTAATCAACAAGTCAGCATAGAACAAGGCTTTTTCACGATTTTCAAGTAAGATATATACCTGACTCAAATTATTAGTCACAATAAATCTTAGTTTAGTATTTTCGTTTGATGGAGGATATTTAACTAAAAGACTTTCTAAATATGTTAAATGAGGTAAAATTGCCTGCTCATTAATCCCAGATTCTAGCGTGACTTTTTGTAATTGAGAGGTAATTTCTTTTTCAAAATTTAGCATTTGTTCATACTCAGGATGATCTCCTGATGTAAGAAAAACAAAAGTTTCTTTACTTTTTTGGCTATAATAAGCTAATTTTTGATTCAACTTTAATTGAATATTTTCTAAAGCAATGTGTATTGCTTTTTCTATTTCTTCTCCATACTCGTTATTTATTTCAATTTTATTCAACCCTTTTTTAAGGTCTTCAATCGTTGCAAAGGGTTCAGACGATACTATTTCATTTGTATTGAATTCTTCTTTGTAAATAGTTTGTGCCTGACACTTCACTTCTACTTTAATGATTACCTTGAAGCTTGAATAAGGGATATAAGAAAACTTTAATGTTTTTTTATTGAATATGGTATCTACTCTATTTTTTTGATGTTCTGGAACAGGGATTGAAACAAAAATTTTAAGTTGTCCTTTATCTTCTTCCTTTATAAAACCTCTTATATTGAAAAACTCTTTCTTTAGGTTTGGCTCGGAAACAGGTAAGCGATTCCCCAATTGGAAAAAAGTAGATTGAGTAAGCAAGTTATCCAAACAACTGTATTCAGAAGGCACTATACTTGGAATAATAAAGTTTTTCTTAGTAAACTTCACTTTGTCTTGCGAATATCCGCTGATAAAGCTAAAAAAGAGAGCTGTTAGGATTATGAATCTTTTCATAAGACAAAAAAAGAGTCCATCAAAATTATCTTTGATGGACTCTTAAATTTAGTTTTAGTTATTTTTTAGCTTCAAAAATCTGTACTGTATTATTCAAAATATAGAATACATTTTGAGTAGCTGGGTCAATTTCATAAACTGGTCTATCATTTTTGAAAATCAATTTATCGACTTCTACGCCATCAATTTTCCGTACTTTTACCAATACTTTCTCGCCAGTTTCATCTTTAGCGTAAATATAAGAAAAGTCTCTATTTTGTTTCATAGCATTGAAACGAGAACCATATCTTGATGTTAACTGGTTTAAAGCTCCTAAACCTACTGCAGATGCATCAGCCATCGCCATTTTGCCTTTATCTTCCTGTCTAACAACTCCAAGATCTCTCAAAACGCCATTTTCATCACGTTGATACATCCTGATTTCAGCACCTTCGATTACATTTTTAGCATTATAGGCACCGAGTGCCACACTACCTACGATAGAGGCTCCTTTGATTAATTGTCTGTTACCTTCCCCAGGTTGTTTGTACACTTTATGATATTTCACTTTACCATCAAGACCAACACCCATTACTTCTACAGGTCCAGATAATACAACGCCCCAAGGAAACAATTCTATACTATTTAACTCTTTCTCATTTTTGATGTTTACTTCTGCAAAAGGTTCTGGTTTATCTGCGATTGATGGGTCAAACTTATAGAGTTTTTCATCATTGTACACAATGTATGAATTTGCAGATTCATCATAATATGGTAAAACTGGTCTTTTTTCATTGAATTTAATATTTCTCTTCCATAGTTTACGCCCACTTTTATAGTCAACCATATTACCATAAGTACCAGTCAAATACATTACTTTATCGCCAACTTTTCCAAGGTAATAAATAGGGTCTTCTTTTTCATCAGCAATTTCGATGAAGCTCTTCCAAAGTTTTTCTCCGTCTTTATTAATTAACATCATTTCATTTTCGGCTACATAAAGGAAATCTTTATCAATAGGGATAACACGCTTTAAACCATCACCACGAGCATCTTTTTTCCAAATTTTCTCACCTGTCTTTAAATCAAAGAAATTAAAACCACTATGATGAGCAATCAATAGTTTTGTCCCCCAATCTTCTAAATATACAATTCTCTTTGTTTTGATTGATTCCTCCCAGATACTCTTTCCCGTTTCTGTATTCAATACGTTCAAATACTCTTTTGAAGACATCAAGCCTTTGCTGTTTACTACAACAATATTTTTATCGTTTTGGGTAGGAAAAAATTTAGTGTACTCTTCCTCTCCAGCCCATTTCAATTTACCAGTTGTTTTATTAAAAGAATACAATTTACCGTAGAGTAAGTAATAAATAGTTTCTCCGTTGATTCTGGCAATGTTAGTATTAACAGATTCTTTTAAAGATATACTAAAAAAAGACTTTGCTTTACTTACCACTGAATTCCATTTCAATGTTCCTGTTTTCATATCCAATAAGGCAATCGACATATTATCTCCATTTTTTAATGTCAATAAATATTCGTCAGACTCAGGAATAAAATCAGATTGAAAAACGAAGAAAGACTCTTTAGAAGAATTGTAAACAACTTTACCCGTTTCAGTATTGATAACCATGTATTTAGAATTAATAAAAGCCTCTACATACGGACTATTAGCAACACTAGTAAGTTCTTTTTTTTCTTTGAAAAATTTACCAAATTCAGGGTCAGCCAAAATATCTTTTGCAGAAGTTGCGCCAAAATCATCTTTGGTTAAAGTCCATACTATTTTTTTACTTTCAGCATCAATTCCTTTTAAAGTGGAACCTTCTTTGATTACGATAATACCAGTAATTTCATTTTGTACTAAATCTTGGATGTTACCTTCGGTTTGAAGAATGTGATCGAATGTACGTTGGGCGAATGTGCCAAAACTAAATAAAAAGAGGAGCAAGAATAATAACTGTTTTTTCATTTTTGTAAGTTGTAGTTTAAAACGTTTTAGAATAATTGTAATAATTTGTAGTATTACCACAATCCAATCTTAATCGTTTTAAACAATAGATGATAGAAATGTATAGATACTACTTAGAAACAAATATAAAAAAAATTCTTAAAAAATATAAAGAAAACTCAAAATTTAACTTTGAGATGATTATTCTTAAACTTGGTAACAGACAATTCAAGGCAAATTTGATAACTTTGTCAATATTTTTACAAAAACAAGTAAAATACTAATTACAGTTGGCGAGCGATTGTTAACTAATTATTAAAATCATGGCTGAACAAAAACAACAAGATACTGCTTCCACGCTAAAAGAAATCATTTCGCACGCCAAAGAATATGGCTTTGTGTTTCCTTCTTCTGAAATTTATGATGGTCTTCAAGCCGTTTATGATTATGGTCAAAACGGAGTTGAGTTGAAAAACAATCTTAAAACTTTGTGGTGGAAAGCCATGACAATGTTGAACGACAACGTTGTTGGGATTGATGCAGCCATTTTTATGCACCCGCTTACTTGGAAAGCTTCTGGTCACGTTGATTCGTTCAACGACCCAATGATTGATAACAAAGATTCAAAAAAGCGTTATCGTGCCGACCAATTATTGGAAGCGAAAGCCGAACAATACGAAGCAGAAGGTAATCCTGAAAAAGGAAAAGCTTTGTTGCAAGAAATGGCAAGATTATTAGATGCTGGTGAATTGGATGGCGTTCGTCAATTGATTATTGATGAAAATATCAAATGCCCAATTTCGGGTACTGGCAACTGGACAGAAGTTCGTCAGTTCAATTTGATGTTCTCTACGCAAGTTGGTGCGGTTTCTGAAGATGCTTCTTTGATTTACTTACGTCCAGAAACAGCACAAGGTATTTTTGTCAACTTCTTGAATGTTCAGAAATCTGGTCGCATGAAAATTCCTTTCGGAATTGCTCAAATCGGTAAAGCCTTCCGTAACGAAATCGTTGCTCGTAACTTCATTTTCCGTATGCGTGAATTTGAACAAATGGAAATGCAATTTTTCTGCCGCCCTGGTACTGAAATGCAATGGTACAATGCTTGGAAAGAAACTCGTTTGAAATTCCATAAAGCTATTGGTTTACCTGCTGAAAAATTGAAATTCCACGACCACGAAAAATTGGCTCACTATGCCAACGCAGCGGTGGATATTGAATATCAATTCCCATTCGGTTTCAAAGAAATGGAAGGTATTCACTCAAGAACAGCTTTCGACTTAACGGCTCACCAAACGCTTTCAAAGAAAAAACAACAATACTTTGATGCCGACCTTGACGAAAATGGTAAACCTTATGGAAACTACATTCCTTACGTAGTAGAAACTTCAGTAGGTGCCGACCGTCTGTTCTTAGCAGTACTTTGCAACGCTTATACAGAAGAAACTGTTGGTGAAGGCGAATCTGAAAAACAACGTACTTATTTGAAATTCCATCCAGCAGTTGCTCCTATCAAAGCTGCCGTTTTACCTTTGGTGAAAAAGGATGGTTTAGCAGAAAAAGCACAAGATATTTTCCATTCATTGAAACGTTCGTTCAATACTACTTATGATGACGGCGGAGCAATCGGAAAACGTTATACTCGTCAAGATTTAATCGGTACTCCCTGTTGTATCGTTGTAGATTATCAAACAATGGAAGACGAAACTGTAACGATTCGTCACCGAGATACGATGGAACAAGAAAGAGTAAAAATCTCTGAATTGCGTGAAAAAATTGGTTACGCTATCAGCATGGAAAGAGTATTTGAACAATTATAATTTGATATAATTTATTCATAAAAGAAAAGGCTTTTGAGAAATCGAGGTCACTGAAAAAGTGATACGTTTCAATACTTGGTTAAGAAGCGATTAGATAAAATTTGATTTTATTTAATCGCTTCTTTTTTTTTTGTTTACTTTTTGTGGATTATTGTGTTCTT
>NZ_JAYGIL010000060.1:0-8695 GCF_034931025.1 Arcicella gelida
TAGCCGATTAGTAAGACAAACATTGTCTTTTTCCAAGAAATTAGAAAATCATATAGGGGCTATAAAATACTTTATTTGCCACTATAACAAACAAAGAGCATTACTTGATTAACACTACCAAAATATTGTCAATAGATATTTCATACGATAGATTATTTTTAAAACATTTAAAATTCTTGGAGTGTCAGAAATTGCCACCAATGATGGTATTGAACTGATAAATCTCTGGTAGCATTTGGCTTTTCAAAGTTCTATCCTTGCATAAATTACAAACTATTTTTAGGATGACAAAATAGAAACATCTGAAGCCCAAAAAACAAAAAGAGCAGGTGAAAACCTACTCTTCCAAAATCTTCAAATCAAACGATAACTCCATAAAAGAAACCACCGAAGCCGACCGCTAGACTAGCCGTCCGCCATTCTTTCATGGTTTGGCTTTCAGCCACCACGAAACCTTAGTTATTAGCTGCGGTTATTTTAGGTAATCAAATGTGTTTTCAAGTTTAAATTTTGGGCTTCTTTTTAAAAAATCCATAAAGAAAGCAGTATGAGTTCCGCCCATTAATATAAAAATCTTGTCATTTTTGCTAACAGGAATTTGGTTAAGATTAGAGAACATAACTAAATTCCTATGATAAAATTTTCCTGCTTCGTCTGCTCCTTCGGAATTATTTTTACTTGAATTGTATAATAACAAATCAGCATTAAAATTTATAAGACTTTCCAAATATTGAGGATGATTATTTAATTTGAATAATTCAAAAAAAGGAATTCCTTTCTCGGGATTTTTCGCATCATTTTCATCACTCAATACAGAATATTTAATTAATGTTGTAGTATCAACACTATTTGTAACATTTACGTTATAGTTATACCCCTCTTTAAAGTCAATTCCATAAATTTTTTTTGCTCCGCTAAGTCTTCCAACTTCATAAGCCAACAATTCTCTTTCGTCTGGATTTACAAATTTTTTCTTTGGGTTTTTTAGATAATCTGAATACGAAATTTGTCTTAAACTATCATTTTTAGGTAAGTCTTCAATAACAATTATTGTCGGATTAAATGCAGCCAATAACTTAGCTAAGTTTTTAATTTCTTGCTGATTTTTTTTGTCGTTTTCATCAAAATCTGTTGAGTTTGCATCAGAAGTCTCTCCCATATGAAACGTTGCTACATTTAATATAGGAATTGCATCGTCAAATTTAGTTTTATAAATATTCTGTTTGTCGTAACGCACATTTTGTGCAAAAAGATTTATTGTTGTCACAAAAAATAAGAATGTCAAAAGTTGTTTCATTTTTATGCAGGTTTGTTTATAATCGCAGCTAACGTTTTGCAGCTTGGCGAAGTGGCAGAAATCGAAGTACAAATGTTCAGTTTTGCACAAAAGCTTAATCGAAGAACTGAACTTGAATTTAACACTGAACCCGCCATTTTGCCAAACTGCTGTTAGCGGTTCGGGCTTTTTCTCGTTATTAGTTTTCCATTGTTTCAAGTTTCATCCTCAATAAAGGATATTCCTTTCCTTGGTCATCTTTATCTGTCCGTTCGTATGTTTTGAAACCGAGTTTTTCGTAAAACTTAACCGCACTTGTGTTTTGTTCGTTTACGTCCACTTTGTCGGCTTTTAATTCTGAAAAAGCAAAGTCAGTCAGCTTTCTTCCAAGACCTTTTCCGATATATTCAGGCGAAAAGAAAAGCATTTCTATTTTTCGTTCAGCGAGACCAATAAATCCTGCTACTTCTTCATTTTGTTTTAGACAATAAACTTCAAAATCATTAAAATTGAATGTATGTACGAGTTGTTTGATTTCTTCAAAGTCGGTCGGACTTAGAAAGTCGTGAGTTGCTAATACAGATTTTTCCCAAACGTTGAGAATTTGTTCTCTGTCATTCTCTGTATATTTTTCTATTTTGAAATTTTGATTTGTCGTTGTTAACCGTATGTCCATTCTGTCTGTCATTCTTTTATTTTTATTGTTGCGTTCTTATATAAGCCTAATGCTTTTTGCAAAATGTTTTCAATTGTCTTTATAGGCAAATCTTGGTTTGGATTAACTCTAAAAATCTTCATTCGGGAACGTTCGCCTTCTTCCAATTCGGGGTGGTCAAGGTATTTTCCTTCTACCATAAGAATATACGGTTCTTCCGTTTTTTTATCTGTCCATAAATAGCAAAACATTTTTTTCTTATAGCAGAAGCAGGGCATTCCCCACTTCTGCGTTTCAGTAATATTTGTGTCTTGGTCAAGAATAATACTTCGTAATGCAAGCAGGCAACTCTTGTTTGGCTCTTCTTTATTTAGATAATAGTTATGAAGTTGCTCCATCATTTTATCTATTTTACAGCAATTAAAAAGTCAATCTCTGCGTCCGATGGATTTTGTGCTTTTTCGCCAAAAACTTCAAAGTCTGCTGTAAATACTCTTTCCAAATCCATTTCCCAAATTTCTAACCATTTGTTTACGATAAGCCCTTTCATTAAATCCCCTTTGGCAGATAGTTTTATATAGTTTCCACCGTCAAAAGATTTGCCAATCATTCCGTTGGGAATGTCGTTTAAATTTTCTACTCTGCAACCTAATATTGTCGTATAAGGCTTCGTATGGTCGCTTTCATAGTCCGTATATATTGAATATACCGTGTTGTCAATTTTGTTTGGAATTGCTTCCAAAATTTTGTCATTCATAAACTTACCCCACAAATCTGCAATATCTTTTGCAACCTGATTGTTTTCGTTTGTGGTTCTTACAGCAATGCCGATTACTTGAAAAGGCTCAATTTTTACTTTGTTCATTTTTGAAATATTTTTAGTTAAGCCACAAAACTAAAATGGTGTTGCGACAACCCTATGTCAAGGGTTGTGAAAAATACTTTTCCTTACAAATTTCAAAATATTCCTGCAAGGTCATTTTATGCGGTTCAAACTGTTCATTAAGTGTTGTCAGGTTTTGAATTCTGTCCAAACGAAATGCCCTGAAATCTTTCCGTAGTAAGCAAAAAGCGATGAGTAACCAATTTTCTTGTGTGCTGTAAATGGCAAAAGGTTCAATTGTTCTTTCCGTTGTTTGGTTGGTGTCGGGTGAATGATATTTTATTTTGACAAGGTTAAAATTTGTCAAGGCTAATTGTAATGTTGATAGATAATTACTTGTTCGGTCGTTGTCTGTATTTTGTCTAAATACAGTTCGGTCGGAAAGTAAGTTTGCTTTGTCTTTGGTGTTGTTGCGTAAAACAGATTTTATTTTGTTGATAGCTTCTGAATATTCTTTTACAAACGAAGCGTCTTTATTTTTTAAAATGAGTTGTTCGGCTGTAATTAAAGCATTGGCTTCGCTTTCGGTAAACATTACTGGTGGTATTCTGTAACCTTCCATTAAAGAATAACCTTTTCCTTCTTCTGTCAGTATTGGAATACCTGCTTGTTCTAGTGCTTTTATGTCTCGGTAAATTGTCCTGTTGCTTACTGAAAATTTGTTAGCCAATTCCGATGCTGTCAAAAGTCGTTTCGTTTGCAAAATTATCAAAATTGCAGTTAGTCTTGAAAGTCGTTTAGTATCGTTATGGTCGTCCATTTTTCTATCTGTTCGGGTTTGCATGAGGTCGTCATAGCCTGACTGCTAACTAGCTATTATGCGAAAGTTTTGTAGTACTTTTTGTATTGTTTTGTGTTATTCCTATTTTTCGTTGTACTATTGATGTCGTATTTTTCGTATTGTTGAAGCCTGAATTTCTACAATCCAAAGTAATAATTTATCTTTTAACCCCCAAAAATAGGCTTACTTTAAATTTAATTGTCCAAACAGACTAACAATTCTCAAAAGACTTACTTTAAAACATAGGCATAAATATAAATGAGAAACAAGCCCTAAAAACAAAAAAGCAGGCAAAAACCTGCACTTCCAAATATCTTCAAGTTGAACGACAACTCCATAAAAGAAATTAACTAAGCCGACCGCTAGACTAGCCATCCGCCATGCCTTCATGGTTCGGCTTGCAGCCACCACGAAGGCGATGTTATTATAAGCCGTTTTTATTGTCATGGCATCAAAAATATGTCAATAAGTAAATGGTTTTCTTGTCGCCATCGTAACCAACCTGTCAATGGATTTTTGCATTTGTCAATATAATTGTGGCAAGGCTCACCTTCATATGAATTATTTTCGTCATTGTAGAAACAATCATATCTCACTTTTATCCAATCACCTTTAATTTCCATTGGACAAAATAACTCAAGTCCTAAAGGACTTGCCAATGTGTCTGAGTTGTCTACTGGTTTAATTCTTAATGTGATTTTTTTTGAAATGTCTCCATTATCGTTTGTAAGCCGTCTTATACCGAAAGATTGAGATATGTATTCGTCCCAAGTTTTGAATTCATAATTTTTTGTCTTAGGTAAATATTTAATATCGGAAAAGTTGACTAAAACTTTATATGCTTTTTCACTTTTTGCGATACACACAAAATGCATTATTCCATAGTCTGGTTTGAAAAATTTTGAGCATAAATTCATTTTGCTTTCATCTTCATACATGTCCCAACTTGCTATTTTGTCGCTAAGTAAACTGTCATTATAAATTTCAAATTTTGATGGTGCAATGATTAAGCCAATACCTAGACTTGATACTTGATTATCATAACTGCAATTGTTGTCTAGGTAGATTTGTTTGTTAATAGGTTGTGTTGAAAAAGTGTCAACGGAAGGATTGTCAATGGTGTCAATTTTACTTTCACTATTATTATTTCTATGTCCGCACGAAAAGAAAATCGTCAAAATGAATATGGTTAAAAATTGTCTTATCATGGTCGTCCTAAAATCGCTTATAACTCGCTAATATGCGAAAGTATTTGCAATACTTTTTGTATTGTTGTACCATTTTTTACACTTCCTAAAGTAGTTGTTTCCTTATTCATTCCTAATAATTCTCTTCCTTTAAATTTAATTGTCCAAACAGACTAACAATTTTTGCAAGACTTACTTTAAAACATGAGATTACTATAAATGAGAAACAAGCCCTAAAAACAAAAAGCAGACAAAAACCTGCTCTTCCAAAATCTTCAAGTCGAACGACAAACCCATAAAAGAAACCCTCGAAGCCAACCGCTAGACTAGCCGTCCGCATTCCTTCATGGTTTGGCTTACAGCCACCACGAATGCTTAGTTATTACTAGCTGGGCTTTGTCCTTCGTGTCTTGTCATTTTACTTCGGTCAAGTAATTATATGTGTCACCTGATTTTAGTAAAACATATTTGTTCCAAAATTCCATATCGTTTAAATTGTCAACTGAAAAATTCCAATCTGTTAAGGTGCTAATTTGTTCTACAACTTGACTTCCATATAAATTGTCAGCAATAATTTTAGGTTCAAAATAATTCCATTCAAAAACACGATTTAGATGACTGAGAATTACGAAATAATGTATTGTCTTTTTACCCTCTTTATTGGTTATCAAAGTTGGGTTCATAACAATTGATTTGTCTGAAGGATATATTAAAGAATGTTCGGATATTTTGTTGTAGATGTCTGCTTTCTTAGATTTTAGTCCATTATAGAATTGTGCAAACTGTTCTTTTTTAGTTTTTTCAAATTCAACATTTTTGGTTTCTAATTCCTTACGCATATTATCTGCAACCATTTTATATAAGCCGATGTAAGGTCGATTGTTTATTTCATCCGTTTTCCAAATGGTTTCTCCATATTTTTCCCACTCTGGGTCTTGCCTAAGGTCGGGTACTTTTTTAAACAATTTTGCTTCCCAAAAGTCTGGGTTAAATTCCGTTGAATTGTCTTTGAAGAAATTCCATTGTTGTAAGTTATTAAAGAACTTTTGTTGACCATCATACAATGACTTTGCATCAAAATATGTTACGTTGGACTTTTCATAATACCATTTGTCTTTGTACTTCAAACCTTTAACGATATATCCGTAAGTTTTCGGAATGTCGTTTAAAAATCCTTCGTCTTTTATGTCTTTACTTGAAATGATATTTACATTCTTATCCTTTTTGTTGTCTTTTAGTGTTTTGAAATCTTGGGCAGAAACTTGCTCTATAAAGAATGCGACAAATTTACTTTTGTCTGTGCTAAATAGAGCCTGGTAAGCTATATCAATATTGATGTTGCTGTCTAATGGTGAAATGATATTTTTAGCTGATTGCTTGTCGAAAGGTTGATTGAGATAGCTTTTTATTAAAACCTCAAATCGTTCTTGTTGTAATTGCTTTTCTCTTTTTAATGTAGGACTATTCGATGCTATGGTATAAATAACTTCTTCCAACCCTTGTGATAAAGCATTATTTATTGTGCAATTGATAGTCTTGTCTTCACAAGAAAATTCAAAACCCGGATTACTCCAGTCGCCTATGTATGTTTTGTCAAGTAGGATTGAGTTTGAAACATTGTCATAAAGCTGAACTATAATTTTCGCATAGTTAATTTTGTTCTCCTTATAAAGTTCAATTGAGGAGAAATTTAAAACATATTGAAGATTTTCCTTATCTGATTGCGTCTTCAAGTCGTCTAATGTGCCGTTGCTTTTGGTGTCTTTAATCTTAATTAATAAGTTGGGGAATTTCTCAAAGAAACGATACGCCAACATTTGTTCGGAAATAAAACTTGCTTGTTTGAAAAAGTCAAGGTCTTTGGAAAACTCTATTTCGCTTTTAGTTATAATTTGAATGTTTTCTGGTTGTTTTTTAAAGTCGGGTGAATTCAGAGCTTGTTCTTGTTCTAAAGTGTTTATTCTTTTCTTGATTTCCTTGTTATACGTTGAAACTTCTTTGTCAAACGCTTTCTCGTATTTTGTCACGTTTGGTGCAAGTATGAGAATTTGCGGCTCGTAAACTGTCTGCCCGAAAGTTGTTGTTAAGGTCAGTAGAAATAATATTGTTGTTAAGTGTTTCATCGTGGTCGTGTCGTTGTTTAGCCTTGCTGGTAACTAGCTATTATGCGAAAGTTTTGTAGTACTTTTTGTATTGTTTTGTGTTATTCCTATTTTTCGTTGTACTATTGATGTCGTATTTTTCGTATTGTTGAAGCCTGAATTTCTACAATCCAAAGTAATAATTTATCTTTTAATCCCCAAAAATAGGCTTACTTTAAATTTAATTGGTCAAACGGACTAATAATTCTCAAAAGACTTACTTTAAAACATGAGTATAACTATAAATGAGAAATAAGTCCTAAAAACAAAAAAAGCAGACAAAAACCTGCTCTTCCAAAATCTTCAAGTCGAACGACAACTCCATAAAAGAAACCACCGAAGCCGTCCGCTACCAGAGCTTGAGTTCAACATTGCCTTCATGGTTTGGCTTTCAGCCACCACGAATGCCTAGTTATTGGCGGTTCGGGCTTTTTTGTCGTTGGGTAATAAATGAATTGATTTTTCTATTAAAGAATAAAATTTGTGTCCAATCTCCGATGTTTGGTACTTGACGTCAATAACATCAATTTTCAAGTTTTTCGTTTCAATTTTGTCTAATAAACCGTAACCAACAAGTTTGGGTGCAAGTATTCCGTATAAATAACCACCGTCTTGTAAATCATCTTCAAGTTTTAATCCTCTATTAAAAAATGTTGAAAAAGTATGAAACATAGTCAGCAAGTCCTCTTCTGGTGGTTTCTGTCCTGACCAACTCATTCCATTTGTCCCAATTGGGTAGTTTTGGTTTTGTAAAATTTTATATAATTCTTTGAATTTATAATTTCCTACTTGTTCGTCCCAAATCGGATCAGTCTTTTTCTTAAATAATCTAATCACTATTTTTGTCAAAAAGTATAATCCAGCGATTGACAAAAAAACAAATATTGGTAATTTGTATGTTAAGATTGAAATAAGGAAGTCATAAACCTGTTGGCTTGAATACCCTATCAAAATAGTTAGAAGTGAGATAATTCCTGTTGAAATTACTGCACTCCCAACTGGGTCTTTCCATATTCTTAAAATTGATTCTTTTACTTTATTTAATTTGGACATATTATTAATTTTGTTTAACACATTTCTAATGTGTTCATATTGTCTTTCATTGAACATAATAAGTGTTCCGATTCAGCGGCTTTTAATTGTTGCATGGGTTTTGGCATCTCTTTAAGTTCAACGTATTTCTTTTTTGAACTTCCTATTTCCATATAACCTTTGTCTTCTAAAATTTCCATTCCCTTTCTTGCCCCAGCATGAAGATAAACTTTATCAGGCTCAATGTTCATATGTGTCCCTATTCTCATTGCAGTATCATATATTGAAAGTTCGCCAAAGCCTTTTACTTTACATTCAGTAACGATATTAAATAATTCGTCAAATGTTCTTGCTTTTAAAATGTCATTTATGCGTTTAATCAAATTGTCTCTAACTTGTTTTGAAACTTCATAAGGGATGCCACGTTGGTTGCCGTCTTTATCTAAAAATACTTCTTGATGATTATGGCGTATAAAATACTCAATGCCTTGGTTGGTGATTTTGAAAATTCCGTCAGCCGCATGAACAATAACTTCTGTAAGATTTGGTAATTCTTTATAAAAACCTAAGTATCTGTCTAAGTAGTCGGAATGTGTTTCAAAAAAAAAGTGTGTCGTAATATCGAGGCTACTGAAAAAGTCTATTTATTAACTCTCATAAACGAGCAGAAAGCCTTAGCTTTTCTGCTCGTTTTTTTGTATCTTGAAATAGATTTATTAATGTATTTTAAGATGTTATCT
>NZ_JAYGIL010000061.1:0-8642 GCF_034931025.1 Arcicella gelida
CAGTATTTCCTCTTTAAAATCAGGCTCGTAATGTGCGTGTGATTTCTTGGGTTTCTTTAATTCCATTTTCCGCATTTTTTATGCAAAAAAGTGTGCCGTTTTTTTGAACCACCTCATAGGACTATGCCTTCTAGATCTTGATAATTTTCAAAATCCTTTTTCAATGAAAGTCTTAACACCATATCTCCAATCATCCCGATAATATTTCTATAACCCGCAGCTAATTGAATAAAAGTCAAACCATTTGTATAAATGTTATTTTCTTTGTCTTTTTCAAAGTATTTAATTTTGGAAATCTGTTTTGCTTTGTCATAGTCAACTTCAATTCTTTCTAATCTTGGTAGTAATGTTTGAAATAAACTTTCGATTTTATCAAATCGATACTTGTCAAATCTAAACCAATCTCTCAAACGTTCTTCTATATTTATAAGTCTAATATCGGAAGAAAAGATTGATGATATGTCTCCATAGAGCCCATATTGCTCAACTTCAGTTCCATCAGCAATTCTTAACCTTGTAGAGCCATATGCAATAATATTATTCAAGGGATAACTCATATAGCCTTCTCTGTAGGAATCTTTATTTGTAGTTTCATAAGGTTCTTTATCGTTGGTAAGATTTGAGTTATCATTGTTCGTAGTTTGATGTATTATTTCTAACGATATTTTTTCAGGAGTGTCAGACTCTTGCAACCAAGACTCAGGGAGAATAGTATTACTTGGAAAACTTAAAGTTTTATGCTCATTAAATGTTTGAAATATAAAAGCTTTGTTGTGTCTGTAAGATAATGATAAAATGGAATTTTTACCCGCAATTATTTTTTTTCCAGCTAAAGATTCCGCTAAAGTTTGTAACAAAGAAGTCTTCCCAAATCCATTTTCTCCAGTCAAAAAAATCCATTGTGTATTATCTGGAATATTATCAATTTGTGTATCAATAATTCCTCTGTAATTTTTAATATGAAATGATTTTAATGCGATTGGTAGCATGGTTATAGATTTTTGTTTTACCGAAATTACAAATTTAAAAGCAAGTCTAAAACAAATTTCTTGCACGATAGGTTATCCTCGCATTAGAAAATGTTTATCTTAGAATAGATTTTAACAAAATTAAAAACATATCAACATGGCACACGCAAATGCAGCATTAATCAATGCTCTTCGTAGAACGGCTGAGAAGTTGGCGAAGGGTGCAGCTTATCAATGGGGACACATGGGCAGTTGTAATTGTGGCAATTTAGCCCAAGAATTAACACAATTGACCAAAGCAGAAATTCATCAGTTTGCTATGCAAGGGCGTGGCGATTGGCGTGAACAAGTAGAGGAATTTTGCCCGACAAGTGGTTTGCCTATGGATTTACTCATCGCTGATTTATTGAATTATGGTTTAACTACGACTGATTTACAAAACTTAGAACGTCTTTCTGATAAAAAAGTATTGGCTAGAATTCCTGCTGAAAAGCGTTATGAATTACACCACAACGTTCGTAACGATGTTGTTCTTTATATGAATGAATGGGCTAGATTGCTAGAAGATGAGCTATTACCACATGTAAAAATAGATTTATCGTTTATGAATGAAGAACCTAAAGAGGTTTTATTCAAACAAGAAGAAACATTTCAATTCGCTTAGGTACTAAATTACTTATAACAAAGATAGCTCGGCATTCACCGAGCTATTTTTGTTATAAGTATGTTCAGAAGTTAAATTATAAATCTTTTGCACGGTTAGGATAATCGGTGATTAAACCGTCAACTCCAGTCGCTTTTATTTTTTGCATGTCTTCTAAAGTGTTGACCGTCCAAGGCACCACTTTTACTTTTTTATCATGGCAAAATTGTACTTGTTCTTTCGTAAGTGTTTTATAATATGGACTGTAAAAATTGGGTAAAAAGCCTAATTCTTCAAATGCTTTTTCTGGATTTGTCTTTTCGTCTAAGGCAGAAAGGGCAATGTTTTTATATTGTTTGGTTTCAATCTGTTTGTGCCAAAATTTTAACACATTAAAATCAAAACTTTGTAAAATGACTCTGTTGGCGGGTAAGTATTTAATGATTTCTCGATAAACCAAATCAGAAAACTCTTCAACCGTTTCAGGCTGAGAAATTCCATACTCTTTTTCCTCTGATTTAATTTCAATATTATATTGAACGGCTTTCAAGCCTTTTTCTTTGATATATGCTTCGCAAGCTTTAATGGTTTCCGATAATAGAGGCTTGTGCGTTGTTACTTTTTCTTGTTCTGGAAATAAAATATTTCCACGTTTTCCAGTATCAAATTGCTTGATTTGGCGGTAAGTCATTTGATACAAATTCAAGCTTACTTCTTCGTCTTTACTAACCTCTGTACCGTTGGGTTTGGTAGCGTACAAAGCATTCATATAAGGCTCGTGCGAAACCACCACCTTTTTATCTTTAGAAATACAAACGTCCATTTCTAAAGTGGTAACACCCAAATCCAAAGCTTTTTTGAAAGCAGGAATTGTATTTTCAGGCATTAAGCCTCTTGCACCACGATGTCCTTCAAGGTCGAAATCTTGAGCAAACATTTGTGTATAAGCAAGTACACAACATATCATTAAAGCGTATTTTTTCATCAGTCTGTTAAAGAGTAAATTGTTGATGTTTAAGAAAACAAAAGTAATTTACTTTAAATCCTGATTATTCAAATACAAGTTATGATTGTATTAAAACACAATTAGTGAAATTAGTTACGAGCAAACGAGTGATATTTGATTGTTACTCTATAACCCTTTTTATCAGGTAATACTTCTGATTTATCTTGTACAACTTGATGATTGCCTGCATCAATAAAATTGGCTGCTCTTTCTATCGCTTTGATTAAATCGTAAGAAGTGAAAAGTTTAGTTTTAGTTTTCATGACCTTGGAATCTTTTCTTTTGTAAGAAGTTTATGGATTGATTAAAATAATTACTGTTAAAATCTTTTATTATTCTACGAAATCTAAATATCCCTTCAATTCCTTTTTCGCTAAGATTTCTTCTGAAAACATATCAAATAAACATTTTACGATTAAAAAAAGTATTCGTTTTGAATATTTGACTAATTTTTATATTTTTACAAAACATATTCGTTTTGATTTGATGAATAAATTTACTCAAAATAAAAATTAAAAACCAAATTTATGGATACTTTTTTTAGTCAAAATCTACAATTTTTACGCAAAAGCCTTGAAGGTAAGGTTTCACAGGAGAAAATGGCTGATGAATTAATGATAAAAAAGTCAACTTTGGGTTCTTATGAAAGCGGAAGAGCTGAACCTCGCTACACTGATTTAGTGAAATTGTCGGAGTATTTTAATGTAAACATTGACGAACTATTAAAGACAGACCTTTCAGTAAAAAGACCTGAACCCAAACAAGAAGAACGCCTAAGAATTTTGACCACTACAGTTAGCGTTGATAATGAAGATAATATAGAATATGTGCCTATCAAAGCTGTGGCTGGTTATGTAAATGGTTATGGCGATTTGGAATACATCAGTAATTTGCCAGTTTTTAATGTACCTTTTCTAGCGAAAGATAAAAAGTACAGAGTTTTCCCGATTCAGGGAGATTCTATGTTGCCTTTAAGAGAAGGTTCGTTGGTTTTCGCAGAATATGTAGAAAATTGGAAAGCCGTGAAAGATGGAACTGTTTGTGTAGTAGTTACCAGAAGTGAAGGGATTGTTCTTAAAAAAGTATTTAATTATTTAGCTGAAATGAATGTGTTGGTGCTGAAATCAACCAATGAGCATTATGCACCATATCCAGTTTTGGGAGATGATATTCAAGAACTTTGGAAATTTGTAGGTTATTATTCTTCAAAATATCCTTTATAAAATAATTTTTTTATTGTGTATAAAAATGGCTTTGTCCTTGATTTCTCAAAGACAAAGCGATTTTTAATTACTCTGTTGCATTTAGTGTAATAATTTTGTGGCTACTTTCAACATAATCAAAATTGGTATCATTGGTAGTTTTTACTTTTTCTTCATTGATAATAAACTGCTGATATTTTCCTTTCGGGAAAGCAATTACAATTTTCCAATCAGTATTTTTCTGTTCGATTTTTAAGCTTAAAGTTTTTCCCACTTTTTCGTAATGAATAGAAATTTCATTATCGCCAACACTAACGTTTTCTAAACTTGCTTTATCCCAAGTACTGGGCATTTGTGGCTGAATAATAACAGTTTTTTCAGCCGCATTTGGTTTAACTCCGAAAAATTGTTGCACAATCGGAATACCATAACTGTACAAATTCCAAGCTTGAGCTACCATGCCATAATCGGGCGATACTTCATAGATTGAACCTGGCAAAGCAAAACTGAAAGATTTTGTCATTCTGTTCAAATAGCCCAAAGCTGCATCTGGACGACCATAATTATTTTCTGAAATCGCCAAAACTCCCGTCGGCAAGGTCATTACTGCACCTGTATAAGTAAAGATTTTACGATTGAGTGAAGTTGGCATTTCGTCTTTTCCAGCCGTTTCGTCACGGTCGATTCCAGTTACAAAAACACCGAATGGGCTAACGAATTTACTGGCTGTATTCAAGGCGGTAATGGCTTTATCTGTATCTGCAATACCCATTTCCATCGGCGTATTTACAACCCAATTATGATGTAAAACAAAACCTTGTGAAGTACCAGAGGGCAAAGCTTCAATTTTATTTTTGGTTGCCTTTAGTTCTTCTACTGCCCAAGGTTTTTGTAAAGTATCGGCTCTGATGATGGCGTCATCCACCAAATGCAAGGCTTGTTCTTTTGTACCAATAAAGTCAGCAAAGGAGTTGGCATCTGCCACCCAAAAATCTTTATTAATTTTCTGACGAATCAACAAGGCTTTTTCGGCGTACTCTTTTGCCAAAGTATTTTCGCCCATTACTTTTGCCATTTCAGCGGCATCGGCAAAAGCTTTTTGAGTATAAACTGCCACATCAATCATTTCAGAATTCATCCCGTGAATTTCCATCATTCCAAAACCATCAGGAAATAAATTTCCATTTGCATCATTTTTGGTCATTAACCAATTCAAACCTTTTTTTATCGTTGGAAAGTATTTGGCTAAAAATTCTTTTTCGCCTGTCCATTGATATACTTTATAAATCAGCGAAGCAAATTGTGGCGTTTCATTCACGTTACCATCATTAAAAACAGCTCCATTAGTAGAAACTTCATGTAGAATTTTCCCATTTCCACTCGTTTTTTCTGAGAGTTTATGAATCAAATCTATGGCACTATATACTTCATTTCTTCTACCTGTGGCAATTAAACCCTGTAAAGCGTACTCGCCATCTACCCCAAACCACCACGGATAATCGGGCAAACCTGCCGAAAGTCCACGACCAATTTCTGGTACATCACGAATCAACCAATCGGTATCGTACTTCACCCAACGAAAAGCCTGTTCAAGTTTTTTATCGGGAATTGTCAAACGAGTTTTTTGTTCGATACTTTTATAACGTGCTTGTTTTTCTGCCAATAATTTATGGGCATTGGCTTGCACAAAACGATAAGTATCTTTCATTTTTTGAGATGACTGATACGAACCTGCAATGGTAATAGGTAAGGTTTTGGAACTATTGGCAGGAACAGTAACCGTAAATTTCAGTGCTGCCCGACAGCCTTGACCTTGTGGAGTATAATCGCAAAGGGCTTTTTCGGATAAATTTACTTTTTCAGCATTTGCCCCACCAAACATCACAAACCAGTCGTTAAGGGCATCTTTCGCAACCCAAGTTTTGGTAGTTTCGTCCCAAGTGGCTTCGTCTTTTCCGTCAATCATGTTGGTTCGCTCGCCTAACCATGTCGGACGCAAATCGCTATAACCTTCAAAAGTAAAGGTGAATGTTTTACTTATCGCTTCGGTATTATGAAAAGTGTATTCAATGACAGCAGCTTCTTGTCCATCTGGAACAAATTGAAAGCGTTCGACCGACAAACCTTTGATTGGCGACTGATAAGTAAGTTTGTTCGCAAAAGGGAAATTCACAAATTCATCGGCTTGCGATAAACAAACCGATTGTCCATTTTCGGAAATCGTACCAGTAAATCCATCCATTAATTTTATCGGGTGATTCCAAATGCCGCCCATTTCACCAGTAACATGCCAGCCCAAATCAGGAAATTGTCCGTTTTGATGCCCAATTACATAAAGTCTATCACCAGCAGTAACGTAAGGAGAATTCAAATACTCTTTTCGTCCTTTGATACTTTCAACGTTTGAAATGGATTTTTCTAAACTTAGATTGGAAACATTTTTTTGAGTACAGTCGCTCAAGAAAATTCCTAAAAAGGCATAACCAAGCGTCTGTAATGGTTTTTTAAAAGATTTCATAGATTTTTTATTTATAAAAATGGATTTTGAAATCTATTATTTATCCTTGAATGACAGATAATTCAGGGTATTTTTTAGGATAAATAATAGAAGATTTGTGAACAAAATAAGGAAAAAAAGATGACGATAATACCATCACTTATAATGATTCATTTTAAAATGGTATTATTGTGTTTCACAAAACCTTTGTCCAATCAAAAAAACTAAAATATCAAATGAAAAAAACATTGTTTCTTGTATTACTCTTGGCGAGTTTTTTTGCTAAATCTCAAAAGAGTACTTTAAATATTATTCCTCAACCCGTTGAGATTGAACAATTTGCTGGTTTGTTTACGCTCAATAAAGCTACAATTATTTCTTACAATAAAGTAGAAGGACGTTCAGCCGCTGAAATGTTGATACAAAAAATCAGTACTCCAACGGGTTTTTCTTTAAAAGTACAAGAAGGGAAAAACGGAGGAATTCAATTAAATATCAATGATGTTCCTAACGAAAAAATTGGAAAAGAAGGCTATACTTTTGAATCGAATACAAAAGGAGTTGTGATTTCTGCGAATACTTCGGCAGGTTTATTTTATGGAATTCAAACGTTGATTCAACTTTTACCAAAAGAAATTGAAGGTAAAGAATTGGCTAAAACCGCTTGGACGATTCCTTCGGTGAAAGTAACGGATTATCCAAGATTCGCTTGGCGTGGTGTAATGTTTGATGTGAGTCGTAATTTCTTTTCAAAAGAAGATGTGAAAAAGTATATTGACCAATTGGCTCGCATGAAATTCAATACTTTTCACTGGCATTTGACGGATGATGAAGGTTGGAGAATAGAAATTAAATCTTTACCAAAGTTGACTAAAGTAGGAGCTTACAGAGTAGCAAGATACGGACATTTCGGCGACCGTGCCATTCCGAAAGAAGGTGAAGTAGCAACCGAAGGCGGTTTTTATACACATGAAGATATTAAAGAAGTAGTACGTTATGCCCAAGAACGTAATGTAACGATTGTGCCAGAAATTGATGTGCCGGGACATAGCATGGCGGCAATTGCGGCTTATCCAGAGTTGAGTTGCAATAAAAATCCAAAAACTTTTGTCAATCCGGGAGCTTCCATTGCTGATTGGTATGGAAACGGTACTTTCAAGGTTTTGTATGAAAATACCTTGAACCCTTCGGACGAAAAAGTCTATGAATTTTTAGATAAAGTATTTACAGAAGTAGCAGAACTTTTCCCTAATAAATATATCCACGTGGGAGGCGATGAGTGTTACAAAGGTTTTTGGGCAGCTGATGAAGGTTGTCAGGCTTTGATGAAAAAACTAAATATTCGTCACGTAGAGGATTTGCAAGGCTATTTTATGAATCGTTTAGAGAAAATTTTGAAAGCTAAAGGCAAGAAATTATTGGGTTGGGATGAAATTTTGGAAGGCGGGATTTCGCCAGAAGCTACTGTAATGAGTTGGAGAGGAATAAAAGGTGGAATTGAAGCTGCAAAAATGGGTCATGATGTTGTAATGACACCAACAACTTTTGCGTATTTAGATTATAATCAAGGCGAAAATACTGTTGATCCGCCAATTTATGCTGGTTTAAGAGTAAGTAAAAGTTATAGTTTTGAACCAGTACCAGATGGAGTAGATGCAAAGTATATTTTAGGCGGACAAGGTAATCTTTGGACAGAGCAAATTCCAAATTTACGTTATGCAGAGTATATGACCTATCCAAGAGCATGGGCTTTGGCAGACGTTTACTGGTCGCCGAAAGTATCAAAAAATTGGGAGAATTTCTCAAAACGAATGGAAGCGCATTTTGATAGAGCAGACCTTGCCCAAGTAAATTACTCTCGTGCAGTATATGATGCAATCGTAAAAACGACTTTGAAGAACAATAAATTGAGCTTGGAATTGGGTTCAGAATTATCTGATTTGGATATTTATTTCACCATCGACGATACGATGCCAGACAGCTTTTCACCAAAATATAGCAAAATTATTGAGCTTCCAGAAGGGCCTATCACGCTAAGAGTAATCACTTATCGTAATGGAAAACCACTTGGTCACCTGATTACTTTGAAAAGAGCGGAATTAGAAAAAAGAGCTACTAAGCAATAATTTTTCATTTTTTTTAAAAGGTTAAAATTAAATTTACTCTACCCGAAGGTTTTTGTAAATATTTGATTATGAGACACTTGGATATTTGTCCATTTGGTGAATATATTAATACATTCAGTCCAGAGTTGCATAAAGGTTTTGGTAGGATTCTTTAATCCCCTCCTTATCACGTTCAAACCTTTTCTAAAAAAGCTATTGGC
>NZ_JAYGIL010000062.1:0-8166 GCF_034931025.1 Arcicella gelida
GAGATAACATCTTAAAATACATTAATAAATCTATTTCAAGATACAAAAAAACGAGCAGAAAAGCTAAGGCTTTCTGCTCGTTTATGAGAGTTAATAAATAGACTTTTTCAGTAGCCTCCTGTTGGGTGAATCCTTTTTATTATTCAAATCTTAAATGTTTCACAGATTCGCCAGAGTTGGCAAGTTCTACCAATGAATCTATACCAATTTGTAAATGCTTTTCTACAAAATTGGTGGTTACTTTTTTATCACTTTCTTCTGTTTTTACGCCTTCGGGAGTCATTGGATTATCCGAAACCAAGAGTAAAGCTCCATGAGGAATTTTATTAGCAAAACCCGCCGTAAAAATTGTAGCAGTTTCCATATCAATCGCCATCGCCCGAATATCAGTTAAGTATTGTTTGAAAGCCTCATCGTGTTCCCAAACTCTTCTATTAGTTGTATAAACCAAGCCAGTCCAATAATCTAATTCATGTTTTTTAATCATCGACGAAACAGAACGTTGTAAACGGAATGAAGGTAATGCAGGTACTTCTTTAGGCATATATTCGTCAGACGTTCCTTCTCCACGTACAGCGGCAATTGGTAAAATCAAGTCGCCTAAGCCAAGATTTTTCTTTAATCCTCCGCATTTTCCTAAAAATAGAACAGCTTTAGGTTCAATTGCCGAAAGTAAATCCATGACAGTAGCCGCCATTGGCGAACCCATTCCGAAATTGATGATTGAAATATTATTAGCAGTAGCACTTTGCATTGGGCGATCTTTCCCTTTAATTTCTACTTCAAATTGTTGGGCAAACATCACGACGTAATTGCTAAAATTTGTCAATAAAATGTATTGTCCGAATTCATTCAGTTGCATTCCCGTGTATCTTGGAAGCCAGTTCTCTACAATATCTTGTTTTGTTTTCATAATTTTGATTTTAATTTGTGATTGAAAAATGGGTGATTTATAGTTTATTTGCAACCTGATTCATCTCTGAAATTTATCCATTCAAAAATTCATCAAGTATCTTGGAAAATCTAAATCTCCCACCTTATGACTACAAATTAAGGAAAGTTGATGAAAAAATCTATATTTATGACATCCTAAGACGTAAATATATTGTACTTACTCCTGAAGAATGGGTTAGGCAACATTTTGTACATTTCTTGATAAACCATCATCAATACCCTAAAAGTTTAATAAAATTAGAAAGTTCATTAATGTATAATACGCTGTTAAAACGAACTGATATTCAAGTTTATGGAAGAGATGGCAATTTGATGATGATTGTAGAATGCAAAGCACCATATATCAAACTTACACAAAACGTTTTTAGTCAAGCTGCAGAATATAACCAAGTACTAAAAGCAGAATATTTGACGATTACCAATGGAATGGTTTATCATTGTTGTAAAACCAATTGGGAAAATATGCACCTAGAATTTCTGAAAGATTTACCTTTATTTGTCTAAAATTTCATGTTTCAATAATTTCATTCAATCTTTGCATCATTACCTTTGTGAAAAAAACCTTCATCATGTTTCCAAAAATTTCCTTATCCTTCTTGTTTTTCTTCGTTCTGACGACAGCCTTTGCTCAGAAACCTAAAACCACAACAGCTCAAACAACTTTAGCAAAACCCAAATTAGTCGTTGGTATTGTAGTTGACCAAATGCGTTATGATTATTTGTATCGTTACTACGATAAATATACTTCTGGTGGTTTTAAAAGATTAATGAATGAAGGATTCAATTGTAGAAATAACCATTACGATTATGCACCGACGGTCACGGCTGCTGGTCACGCAGCGATTTTTACAGGTTCTGTACCAGCGGTTGATGGTATTATTGGCAACGAATGGTTTGATCAAAAATATAATCGTTCTGTATATTGTGTAGAAGATTCTACCGTAAAAACTGTAGGAGCAAATTCTAAAGCAGGATTGATGTCCCCTAAAAACTTATTAGTTTCAACAATTACAGACCAATTGAAAATTGCGAATGCTCATCAATCAAAAACAATTGGAATTGCTTTGAAAGATAGAGGTGCAATTTTACCAGCAGGACACACTGCAAATGGTGCTTATTGGTTTGATTCTAAAGATGGTTCTTGGATTACTTCATCTTTTTATATGAATGATTTACCACAATGGGTAAAAGATTTTAATGCTAAAAAGATGCCACAAAAATACATAGTTGAAGGATGGAAAACCCTTTTGCCCATAGAACAATATACTGAAAGTTCAATAGATAATCAGCCTTATGAAAGTAAATTAGCAGGAGAAACCATTCCAGTTTTTCCGCACGAATTAGTAGCTAGAGCGGGCGTAAATTTATTAGAAGTAATCAGAACAACGCCTTTCGGAAATACTTTAACAAAAGATTTTGCTCTAGCGGCTTTGGAAAATGAAAATTTAGGAAAAGGAAGTAAAACTGATTTCTTGACAGTAAGCTTTTCTTCAACAGATTATGTTGGTCATTCGTTTGGTCCAAATTCTATTGAAGTAGAAGATACTTATTTGAGATTAGATAAAGATATTGCTGAGATGTTAACCACTTTAGATAAAACACTTGGTAAAAATAATTATGTAGTATTTTTAAGTGCAGACCATGGTGTAGCTGACATTCCGGGTTTCTGGCAAAACAATAAGCTACCAGCAGGTATTTTTGATAGAAGTAAAGCAACAGCTGAAATTAAAGTAGCCTTGAAATCTACTTTTGGAGAAGGCGAATTTATCAGAGCAGAAGATAATTCTCAAATATATTTAAACCATGCTTTATTGAGTGAAAAGAAACTGTCATTTTCACAAGTATATGAAGTAGTTAGAGAAACTTTGTTACAACACGATGAAGTGGCTGATGTGGTAGATTTACATAATTTAGGAAATACTACTTTACCAAATTATCAATTGAATTTTATCAAAAATGGCTACAACCCTAAAAGAAGTGGAGATATTTCGGTTGTGTTAAATCCAAGTTGGTTTAGTGGTTATAAAACAGGTACAACGCATGGCTCGCTCTACAGATATGATACTCATGTTCCTTTGTTATTTTTTGGATGGGGAGTAAAAGCTGGGGAAACAACGTCAAGAACAAATATTTCGGATATTGCTCCAACTGTTGCTGATTTATTGAATATACTTGAACCAAATGGTAGTGTTGGAGGAGTAATTTCGGGGGTGAAAAGATAAAAAAAGTTACTGCTCCCAAAAATGGCACACTTTTAGCTATTTTATTTGGTATAATGTTGATAAAAATAAATTTAATTAGCTTAAATTACCATTCTAAATACAAAATACAAATTATATGAAGATAGCAGTAGTCGGCACAGGATATGTAGGATTAGTAACAGGTACTTGTTTTGCAGAAACGGGCAATCAAGTAGTTTGCGTAGATATTGATGCAAACAAGGTTGAGAAGATGAAGAATGGAGTCATCCCTATTTATGAGCCTGGTCTTGATGTTTTATTTAATAGAAATACAGCCGAAGGGCGTTTAAAATTCACGACAGATTTAGCTGAAGGGATAAAGGATGCTAAAGTAATTTTCTTAGCATTACCGACTCCTCCCGGCGAAGACGGTTCAGCTGATTTAAAATATATTTTGAAGGTTGCCAATGATTTAGGCCCAATCTTAGATCAATATGTTGTAGTAATCGACAAGAGTACTGTACCAGTAGGCACAGCAGAGAAAGTTCATGCAGCCATTGCTAAGAATGCTTCAACAGAATTATTCGATGTAGTATCGAATCCAGAATTTTTAAGAGAAGGCGTTGCTGTAGAAGATTTCATGAAACCCGACCGAGTAGTAATCGGCACGAGTTCAGAAAAAGCTAAAGGAGTAATGACGAAATTATATGCACCTTTAGTACGTCAAGGCAATCCTGTTATTTTCATGGACGAGCGTTCGGCAGAAATGACGAAATATGCTGCGAATGCTTTCTTAGCGACTAAAATTACTTTCATGAATGAGATTGCGAATCTTTGTGAGAAAGTAGGAGCTAATGTAGATGATATTCGTAGAGGTATCGGGACAGATTCAAGAATTGGTAAGCGTTTCTTATTTGCAGGTATTGGTTATGGAGGAAGTTGTTTTCCCAAAGACGTTCAAGCATTAGAAAAGACTTCAAAAGATTCTGGCTATGAGTTTCAAATCTTGAAAGCAGTAATGACTGTTAATGAAGACCAAAAGACTAAATTAGTACCACATATCAAAGCACATTTTGGTGGAGATTTGAAAGGGAAAGTATTTGGGATGTGGGGCTTGGCTTTCAAACCATATACAGATGATATTCGTGAAGCACCAGCTTTGTACAATATTAAAGAATTGTTAGCTGAAGGTGCAATCATCAAAGCTTTTGACCCAGAGGCGATGGAGAATGTGAAGGGAGTGATTGGAGATACAATTACTTATACCAAAGGACCTTATGAAGCGATAAAAGATGTAGATGCAGTATTGATTATGACAGAATGGCCACAATTCCGTACACCAGAGTTTGAGGTGATGGAAGTATTGTTGAAGAATAAAGTAATCTTTGATGGTCGTAATTTGTATGAATTAGAACAAATGAAGGAATTAGGATATACTTATTATTCAATTGGTAGAGAGACGGTAAAATAATTTTTAGGCATTAAGCTGTAAGCACTAGGCTTTAAGCTTGAAATGTAGAGATTTTAACATAAAAATTAAAAAGCTTATAGCCTATCGCTTACAGCTTATAGCTAAAATATGAAACGAGTATTAATAACAGGTGGAGCGGGATTTTTAGGTTCACACCTTTGTGACAGATTTATCAAAGAAGGCTATCATGTAATAGCGATGGATAATTTGATTACTGGTGATTTGAAGAACATCGAACACCTTTTCAAATTACCTAATTTTGAATTTTATCATCATGATGTATCTAAATTTATCCATGTACCAGGTGAATTAGATTATATCCTTCATTTTGCTTCGCCAGCTTCACCGATTGACTATTTGAAGATTCCAATCCAGACATTAAAAGTTGGTTCATTGGGAATTCATAACTGTCTTGGCTTAGCAAGAGTAAAAGGAGCGAGAGTCTTGATTGCTTCAACTTCTGAAGTATATGGAGACCCTACGGTTCATCCACAACCAGAAGAATATTGGGGAAATGTAAACCCAGTAGGTCCAAGAGGAGTTTATGACGAAGCGAAACGTTTCCAAGAAGCGATGACGATGGCTTATCATACCTTTCACGGTTTAGAGACTAGAATTGTTAGAATCTTTAATACTTATGGACCAAGAATGCGACTGAATGACGGTAGAGTATTACCTGCATTCATCGGACAAGCTTTAAGAGGAGAAGACTTAACAATGTTTGGAGATGGTTCACAGACAAGAGCATTTTGTTATGTAGATGATTTAGTAGAGGGTATTTACCGTTTGTTGTTGAGTGATTATGCACAACCTGTGAATATTGGTAATCCAGATGAGATAACGATTAAGGAATTTGGCGAAGAGATTATCAAATTGACAGGAACAGAGCAGAAGTTGATTTCATTACCATTACCAACAGATGATCCAAAGCAACGTAAACCAGATATTACGAAGGCGAAGGCGATATTAGGTTGGGAACCAAAGGTGAGTCGTTCTGAAGGTTTAAAGATTACTTATGAATACTTCAAATCTTTATCGAAGGATGAGTTATTCAAAATGGCGAATCATAGAGAGTTTGAAAAGAAATAGGCTTTATTTTAAAGTTAAATTGGTTAACAAAATACGCCTGAGATTTGACAAATCTCAGGCGTATTTTGTTATTTCTACTAAAAGCAAGATGATTATGACAGAAAAAGCTTTCGAATAACTAATCTATCATTTTATTATTCACTTTTACATTTTTCAATGTAAAACCTTTCACTACACTTTTGTCTATAGAAGCATTTTTACTTTCAACAGTAAAGTTCTCAAAACTAAAGTTTGATAACTTATCATATTCTGAAATCGCTACATCATAGAAAACATCACATTTTACTTCTATATTTTTTAGGCTCACATGGTCTGAATACGAAAGTGGCACATCTGCACGACCTTGTAAATCAAAGAATTGTTTCCAAGGTTTAACATATAATAAACTATGGGCTTGTCCTTTGATATTTTCTAAAGCGATATATTCATAAAGTTGAGGAGTATCTGGTCTCATCTTTAGCCATAAAATTCTAGTGGCTTCATTCACATGACAATTCCTCATGATGATATTACGATTATGAATTGCCTCGCTCCCACAAGTAAGTGCCGAGTGACAAAAACCAAACTCACAATCTTCGATGATGATATTAGTATTAGCACCGTTGTTTGGTACACGGTCTGCCCAAGGACCTTTACCCCCTTTCAATGCAATGGCATCATCATTGACCGACATATAACAACCTTTGATAAGTACATTGCTACAAACATCAATATCAATGGCATCAGTACTTGGAGCTTTTACAGGCTTGTATGGTGAGTAAATATGAACATCTAATACTTTCACATTTTTACATTGATAATAATGGCTAGTCCAGAAACCAGCGTTGTGCAACTTTACATCTTGCACTTGTACATTATTACTTTGCCAAATAAATACCAATCGAGGGCGAGAAACTTCTAAGTTCGTACAATTAGGGTTTTCTTTACGCCTAGCCCAAAATGCCTCCCAATAATGCAATCCATTTCCATCAATCGTTCCTTTTCCTGAAATCGTAAAACCATCTACTCGGTAAGCATTTACCAATGCTGTGAAATAATCTAAACTTTGTCCTTCCATACGTGAAGGCATTTTAGGATAGTCAGCAATATTATCGGAACCTTTCAGTACTGCTCCTTCAGCAACATACAAATGCGTTTTAGGTTTAAAAAATAACGCACCACTCATAAACGTTCCCTTAGGAATTACTATCACGCCTCCACCTTTTGCCGCTGCGGCATCAATTGTTTTCTGGATTGCCTCAGTTTGCACCAAAGTACTGTCTGATTTAACACCAAAATCTGTAATGATATAAGCTTTTCCAAGCTGTCCGAGTGTTACTTTTTTATTATTCGTAAACCAAGTACTGATGGGGCTACCGTCGGGAAAAGTAGCTTTGGTAGTTTTTTGTGCTACCAATTGGAAACACCCCAAAAGCGAGCATGCAAAAATTAGAATCAGTTTTTTCATTTTAAATATTTTGAGAATGAAGTTGCAACTTGAAATGATTTACTGATTTGTCCTTCCTGTTCCTTAGGGTGTATGGAGAAGAAATTAGTTATTATGGTATCAACTCACAAATCAACTTCAAGAAGCACAAAGATTAACAGCATCTAAAAAACTTTTAAAAATCCCAAAACAGGTATTTAAACGCTAAAAAATGCAAAATAAATTTCTCAAAATTACTTTATAAAATATTAAACCCTATTCATACTGTGCTTACTACCCTTATCAAATTAGGCTCACAACTCAGCCACAACCGTGGCGAATGGGATGATATTATTGATTATCCGAATATTCAGAAAGAAAAAGATAAAAATATAAAATTGTATGTTGCTGAATTGATATTCGATTTAGATAAATCTGATGTTTATTTAAATCCATCTTTGAAAGAATACGATGAAAAGCAATCTTGTTTGGCATTTAAGAATATTAAAATTCTTCCAGGGAAAAACAACTCTATTTACAGTTGTGTGCAAGTCAAGGATATTTTTCAACTACAAAAAATATTTTTTGGGAAAAATAATGATAATGAGGATAATGAATCAGAAAATAGTTATTCCTTAACTAAGGAAGGAGAGTTTTCAAAAGCATTTATGAATTATCCACAGTTAAAAGATAAACTGCTTGTAGTAGCTCTATGTTATATTTACAAGTTAAGAGAAAAATTTATCTCTAAAATATGGAAAGAGAAAGAGGATAATGGTAAAAAAGTTAAAGAAATTAATCTAATAGACTTACTTCAACCACTAAAGCTATCTACAAATGAGAAAATAGTTCTTATTTATACGAGCCTTATATCAGAAGAATTGGGGATATCCCCAAATTACTCCTGTATCTAAAATTGAGGGATTTGAGGAGTTTATGAAATCTAAGTTTTTTGAAAAAGGTGAAAAACAAGTATCAATGGGCACCCTCCCCTTAGTTGTGTAAGTTTTGTTGGGGCTTTGATTTTTTAAAAAATCAAAGCCCCAACAAAAAACTTTAAATAACTT
>NZ_JAYGIL010000063.1:0-6264 GCF_034931025.1 Arcicella gelida
CTTAGCAGTAACAAAATACAGAAAAACCCCGAAAATTGCCAGTATTGACACTTCTTCGGGGTTATTTTATTGGCAATGTGTTGATTATTAAATATTTACAAGATTAAAGGGAAGCCAAATTAATTCCCCAACTGACTAGCTATTTGCTTCAAAGTAATCTCTGCAATTTTTGCTGTGTAGCTTAAATTATTTAAGCGATAGCCAGAGTTCTCAAAACTTTGCTGAGCTTGTTTAACATCAATAATAGTGGCTTGTCCTAATTGAAAACGTTGATTCATCAGTTTCAATAATCTATCTGCCAACTCATAATTTTGTTTTTCTGCTTCAATCAATTGCAAAGTATTAGTATATGCTTCCCAAGATTTTGCCGCAGTGTTTTGGAAATTCTGAGCAATTACTTCTTTCTGCAAACGAGCTGTTTCAGTATTAATCTTGGCTACTTGTACTTGGCGAGCATTCACTGTTCCTGCATAGATTGGAATACTTGCATTTAGCCCTAAAAATGGGCCATAAGTTTGGTTTAATAAAGTAAATCCTGCCCCACTTTGGTTTCGTCCGTAGTTATAACCAGTATTTAAGTTGACTGTTGGATAACGTCTAGCATTGGCTTCTCTTTCTAACAAAAGATTCACATTAATTTGGGCTTCTGCCGATAAAATACTTGGATGCTTTTTGATGTTGGCTTCTATGTTTTCCCATTGAAGACTTTTATCTAATTCAATGGTGTCTGTAACGGTAATTGCTGTTTTAGGATTTAGTACTAAACTACGAAGTAAGTCTGCCTTACTTTGTTCAATCACAATTTTTTGTGTTTGCAAAGCTTGTGTTTGTGCATTCAAATCCAAATTCGCTTGCAAGAATTCAGCTTCGTTTGATAAACCAACACTTTTACGAGCTTCAATCAATGAAAGTTTTTGTTTTGAAACTTCAATAGATTGAAGTAATGTTGAAACAAAATTTTGCTGTTGTACCACTGCAAAATACTTCAACATCACATCAGCAATGACGTTCTGAACACTTGTATTAACTTGTTCTTGACTTAGCTTTTGCAATTCCTCCAAACGCTTTTTAGTAGCCATTACTCTACCCCCATTATACAACATCATAGTAGCCGTAACACTCATATTAGTATTGTTCGACACTACGCCAGTTCTGTTGGTACTTGTTCCGTTACTTAGTTCTTGGTTCAAACCAGTTACTTGTTCGTTGGTATTGAACGTCCCCGTAACTGTTGGCAAACCGCCCGCAACACCAATATAATTATTAACGGTACTGGCAGTAAGCGCATTCTTTGAAATCTGAATATCCAAATTGTTTTTTAAGGCTGTTTCAATCGCTTGGCTTAGTGTAATTTGTTGCTGAGCCACAATCGTATGAATGCCTGTAACCAACAAACAGAACGCTAAAGGAACAGTATATTTAAGAAATATTCTCATGTTTTTTCGTTGATTTTCAAATTATTAGCTTAACGTGTAAGCTATTCTTTCATTAGGTTAGGTTCTTGTTTAGTCTAACTCCTCTGCCAATTTAGATTCTTCCGTTTTGTAAGTTTTATTAGAGATAAAAGTATAAACGGCTGGAATCACAATTAACGTAAGGATTAATGAGAATAAAATCCCGCCTACTACTACTGTTCCTAATGGAATACGGCTTGTTGAAGCAGCACCCAAACTTAAAGCAATCGGTAAAGCACCCAATGAAGTAGCCAAACTTGTCATTAAAATCGGACGCAAACGTTGTGCTGCGGCATCTACCACGGCATCAATTCTTGACATTCCTTCGGCACGCTTATGATTGGCAAATTCTACAATTAAAATACCATTTTTCGTTACCAAACCAATCAACATAATCATCCCAATTTGAGAGAAGATATTCAAAGTTTGTCCAAACATCCAAAGGCTACCTAATGCACCCGCCAAAGCCAATGGCACAGTAATCATGATGGTGAAAGGATCTTTGAAACTTTCAAACTGTGCTGCCAATAACAAGTAAATCAAAGCCAAAGCTAAACCAAAAGCAAAAGCAGTGTTTGATGAACTTTCAGAATAATCTCTTGATGGACCACTCAATGCCGTTTGGAAAGATTTATCCAATACTTTATCTGCAATGGCTTGCATCGCTTTTACTCCATCACCAATTGTTTTTCCTTCTGCCAATGAAGCCGAGACGGTAGCCGATTTCAAACGGTTGAAGTGAAATAATGTGGAAGGATTACTACTTTCTTCCAATTTCACCACCGCACTCAATGGAATTCTTTCTCCACGAACATTAGTCACAAAAAGGTTTTCAATGTCTGTTGGTTCTTTTCTTTCTTTGCGTTCTACTTGTGCAATTACTTCGTATTGACGACCATTCATCGTAAAGTAAGCTAATCTTCTACCACTAAATGCACCTTGAACAGCACTTACAACATCTTGTGTGGTTAAACCTAAATCCTTGATTTTGATGCGGTCAAAAGTCATTAAAATTTCAGGTTTGTTGAATTTCAAGTTTACGTCAACATTTTGGAAAGTTTTATCATTACGAGCTTCATCCAAAAACTTAGGAATCGCTTCTTTAATTTTCGCAAAATCAATATTTTGTAATACGAATTGTACAGGTAAACTACCTCTTGAACCCAAACCTACCGATATAGTTTGTTCTTGAATACCAAATACACGAGCGTTATTAAAACGGCTCATTTTCTTGTTCAATAACTTCGTCAATTCATCTTGGCTTCTTGTTCTTTGGTCTGGGTCAACCAAACCAATACGAGCCGCAGAAGAGTTTGTACCTCCATTTCCGCCAAAACCTGGAACAGCATTAAATACGAAGTCTTTTTCAGGAATAGAATCATTCAAGAAATTCGTTACTTCATCTGAAACCTTCTGAGTAAATAAATAACTTGAACCTTCGGCAGTACTTACCGTAAAACGAATACTGCTTTTATCTTCCATTGGGGCAATTTCACTTTGCAGATTTTTACCAGCAAGCCAAATCAACACGCCACAAGCCACAACAATTATCCACGCAACCCAACGAACTTTCATGAAGCCTTTCAAAATGTTTTTGTAGCCACTTTCCATACCCGTAAAGAAAGGTTCAGTTTTGTCGTAAAGCCAACCGTGTCCTGCTTTTTTACGAGTTAAATACACATTCAGTACTGGTGTAATCGTCAGGGAAACAAAAGCAGAAATCAATACCGCTGCAGCTACCACAATCCCAAATTCACGGAATAAACTTCCTACGAAACCTTCTAAGAAAATAACAGGAAGGAAAACCACCGCAAGCGTTAATGAAGTAGAAATTACGGCAAAGAAAATTTCTTTACTTCCTTCCAAAGCCGCTTTCCGAATAGGCAAACCTTGCTCTAATTTTCGGAAAATGTTTTCAGTAACAACAATCCCATCATCTACTACCAAACCTGTTGCCAGTACGATTCCGAGTAATGTCAAAACATTAATCGTAAATCCGCAAATGTACATGATAAAGAAAGTAGCAATCAGAGAGATTGGAATATCAATCAATGGACGAATGGCAATTAACCAATTTCGGAAGAAGAAGAAAATTACTAAAACTACCAAGCCAAATGAAATCACCAAAGTTTCTTCTACTTCTTTCAAAGAACGACGAACGTTTTTGGTGTTATCAATCAATAATTTAAACTGAATATCAGATTTGTTTTCCTTCTGAATTTCTTCTAATCGTTTATTAAATTCATCGGCAATTTTAATATAATTCGCTCCGGGCTGAGGAACAACTGCCAAACCAACAGAATAAACGCCATTGTATTTCCAACTTTGTTCAAGTGTTTCTGGTCCCAATTCTACATCAGCAATATCACCCAAACGCACAATACCAGTATTACTTTCACGGATAATTAAATCACGGAATTGTTGTTCTGTGGTTAATCTTCCCACAGCACGAATCGTCATTTCGGTATTGCTCCCATAAATTTTACCTGCTGGCAATTCAACGTTTTCACGAGCCAAAGCCGTTTGAACATCCGTGAACGACAAAGCATAGGCATTCATACGGTTGGTTTTCAGCCAAATACGCATGGCATAACGCTTTTGACCAAAAATATTTACACTACTTACGTTATTGATGGTTTGGAAACGTTGCTGCAAAACGTTTTCGGCATAATCACTCAGTTCCAATAAACTTTTACTTCTACTTTGGATTGCCAAAAGCAAAATAAAATCACTGTTAGCATCTGCCTTAGAAACAACTGGCGGAGCGTCAATATCTTGAGGTAAACCTCTCACGGCTTGTGCTACTTTATCACGCACATCACTTGCGGCAGCTTCTAATGGTACATCCAAATTGAATTCCACCGTAATAGAACTACTACCAAGCGTACTTGATGAAGTAATTGAACGAATCCCTGGAATACCATTAATTTGTTTTTCGAGCGGTTCTGTAATTTGGTTTTCAATAATATCAGGATTCGCACCAGTGTAAGAAGTTCTTACGGTAACAATGGGCGGGTCGATGGCAGGGTAATCCCTTACTGCCAAAAACGAAAATCCAACTACCCCAAAAAGGATAATCAAGACATTCATCACCGTGGCAAATACGGGTCTTTTAAGAGATAATTCTGAAATATTCATGAATAATGCTGATTAAATTAATCCAGTCTCTACTAAAAGAGTGATTAATTTTTATGAAATCGTTTGAATGATGATTTTGAACGAAGAAAGTAAAAGACTTATAAGTTTTTTACGCCTCTTACTTTAACAGGTTTATCTGGACGAGCAAATAAAACACCATCAACCACTACAGAATCGCCTTCGCTCAATCCACTCGTAATTTCAACAACATCTTCTTGTCTGAAACCCGTTTCTACTGTTACGTAGCTAGCTTTTCCATCTTTCACAACGACCAATTTTTTAGTTTTGTCATCTGGAATAATAGCATTTGTCGGAATCAAAATACTGTTTTGGGCAGCGCCAGCACTGAAATATACTTTAGCAAAAGTTCCAGGATTAGCAGTGCAATTTGATAACAAAGCACGCACCAATAAATTACGAGTAGTTTGGTTGATTTGTGGCTCACGAGCAATCACAACAGCTTTGCAACGAGCATTCTTTTGTCCTTCCACTTCTACTTCCACAACTGTTCCTTTGCGGATAAGTTGCGTGTATTCTTCAGGAACAGTAAAATCAACTTTTAATTTATTGACTTGCTGAATGGTAGCAATAATGGTTGTAGGTGCAACATAAGCACCTTGACTAATTTGACGCAAACCCAATACGCCAGTAAAAGGAGCTTTCAAAACCGTTTTTTCAATCAATACTTCTGTGTAGGCTAAATCTGCTTTTAAACTATTTACTTGGTTCAAAGCAGTATCGTATTCACCTTGATTAATCCCATTAATTGATAAAAGCTTTGCCAAACGTTTTTCTGTTTTTTCGGCTAAATCAAGCTGAACTTTAGTTTTATTCAACTGCGCTTGTAAATCCGCATCATTGATTCTTGCCAAAATTGTTCCTTGATTGACAGTAGTCCCTTCTGCAATATTCAAGTAGGTGATTCTTCCGCTAACTTCTGTATGAAGTTCAACGAATTCGTTGGCAACGATAGAACCATTGGCTTCAACATCCGAACTTATACTTTGTTTTTTAGCAATTACCACATCGACGATGGCAGGTTGCTCTTCTTTTTTATTATTGTCTTGAGGTTTCTTACTTTCGCAACTAGCTAAAGCTAAACAGATTGATGCCCCAACAGATACCATTGAAAGCGTATTTTTTTGCTTCATATTTAAGTTTGTATGAATAATTTTCTTGCTAAATTCCTATAAAGGTACTCTATAAAGAATAACCTTTTGTCCCGATTTACTTCGTATTCTTAATATATTTCGACTAACTTATCATTTCTATAGATAAGTGGATTAATTATACCAATTAACTGCCTAGTAATGAGTCACCCCTGCTCGTAGAAGTTTCAAAATCTGAGGGATAAAAAAGTAGGCTTAGACTGAAAGGAGTCAGATTCGGTTTCGTTCTAAGATGAAGTAGTTAAACACTACACCAAGCGAGGGAATAAACTCTATTTTTATACAGGGAAATGTCATTTCTATATGGAAACACTCTATTTCTATATTGGGAAATATTGTTTCTAATCAGCAATTAAGATTTTCTGTATAGAAATAACATTTTTGCTACTCTACCCGAAGATTTTGTTTCTGAAAACAAAAAGGCTGAACTTTGAGCTACCACGCATCAAACCAGCCTTTAAGGATGAAACAAATCATCAAAGACGAAATTATAAAATTGTTGG
>NZ_JAYGIL010000064.1:0-5783 GCF_034931025.1 Arcicella gelida
AAAGAATCCTACCAAAACCTTTATGCAACTCTGGACTGAATGTATTAATATATTCACCAAATGGACAAATATTCAAGTGTCTCATAATCAAATATTTACAAAAACCTTCGGGTAGAGTATTAATTTTATTAACAACATTCACCCAATATCGGAATCTTGTAAAAAGGAAATAGGAAAAATAACGACTAAAAAAGTGGTTCAAAAAGGTGATATTATTCTTAGAAATGGAGAAGTTTGTGAGCATTTCTATTTAATTGAATCTGGATTTGGACGTGTTTTCTACTACAAAGATGGTAAAGATGTAACAGCATGGTTTGCTAATGAAACTATGATAGTAAGTGCCATTGATAGTTTGTTTACAGGGCTAACTACAGATTATAATATTGAATTTTTAGAAGATTCTATTATTTGGACATTACATTATGCAAGCCTTGAGCCCATTTTTAATTTGTATCCAGAAATTGAACGAATTGGAAGGATTTTAATAACTCACAACTATTTACTATTAGATGAACGAATGAAATTATTTGCCTTTTGCAATGCAGAAGAAAGATATGATAGATTGATTCAACAAATGCCAGATGTTTTTAAAAGAGCTAAATTAGGAAATATAGCTTCTTACTTAGGCATTAGTCAAGAACATTTATCAAGAATTAGAGCAAAGACAAAATGACTTTTTGATATTTATCAAAGGATTTCATTTTCTAAAAGTAGAATTTTGAGGATAAATAATACTTTCTGTTCTTTAACAAAAAACAGAAAAGCTTATTTATCCTTTTTCACTTTTTAAAATCTAATCTTTATTAACTATGAGTAATTTACACTTTACTAAACGTCAGCTTTTTATTCTATGTTTCTGTATCTTAAACATTTTTGTTCTTTCTTGTAAAAATGTAGATATAGACCCCAAACAACAAAATAATGAAAGTAGGATTGCTAACACAAAACAGTGGTTTGAAAAAAAAGTATTGAATGTAGCCGCAGCAAGAAAAAATGGAGGATTTGCCTTAGATGATGTAGAAATTGATTGGAATAATGTCAAAATCAATGAAGCAAAATCTGGAAAAGATTACTTCATGATTCCATTAAAACATCAGCAATTTATAGATGTCAGCAGTGGACATGAAGTAAAAACACCGCCAATGAAACTTATCATCAGAGAAGATGAAAAAGGTGAAAAAGTAGCTTATATTTTACAAGTTATTCCAGATGATGATTCAGATGAAGCAAAGAAAAAACCTTTTTCAGGAACAGTAAGAATGACTACTTGGAAAGGAACTTTGGTTAAAGGATGGAAAATCAAAAATGGTAAAGTAATAAATAGATTTACTTCCAAAAATACTTTGAACATTATTAAAAATGGAAGAACTGCTTATGGGGAAATACCAGACTGTGTAGAAGATACTTATACAGATTATGTTTTTGAGTGTTTCTTTTCTGCAGTTGTTACTTGCCCTATACCACGCCCTCCTTTTCAAGAAATAAAAGTATATGGCTCTTATTTCTATAGTTATGATAAAAATGGATGTACATCTCCTCCAAGTATGTATTTTGGCGGTTGTAGTAGCCCAGAATGGGATTTAGTTGAAGAAAATGATTATAGTTTATCTTACATTGTAACTACCTGTGATGGTATTAATATAGATGAATGGGCTGGGTACGGAAGTTTTGAAGAATATGCATGTGAAATGTATGGAACCTATTGTGATGAACCATCTTATGAACCATCTTGTGGATATGGATTTATTAAAGATGCCTATGGTAATTGTGTTTACTGCCCAAATGGAGGTAGATGTGGAGATAATACGGGGACTACTAATGAAACATCAATATCTCAATTATATATTCCTGGACAAGACCATGAAGCAATAAACATTCAAAAGTATATAAACTGTTTTGGGGTAATTGATAATTCATCTACCTATAAGTTAACTATTTATGTAGATGAGCCAGTGGCTGGTTCTGGGAAAACTGTGTCAGAGATTTTTAATGTTGGTCATACATATATTGGTTTAGAGAAAATAACTTCAGGAAATGTGGTAAGGCAAGTTGTTGGCTTCTATCCTAATAATATTACAACAAATTATGTACAATCACACCTTGCAGATAATGGAGGCGATCACTTTACAGTTTCTGCTTCATATACTCTTTCTCCAAGTCAGTTTTCACAAGCAATTAATGGGGCTATTTATCAAGGTTCACAACTGTATAATATCTCTGAGTATAACTGTACGAACGCAGCTACTTATATCTGTTCTGCAGCAGGTATTACTATACCTCAAAATGAGACATCTTTCCCTTTTGCTTTAGGAGATGGACAAGCTCCCGGACAATTAGGCTATGATTTAAGATTGCAAACGGGTAATCATATAAATAAGAATGGAGGAAATGCCCCTTTAAGTTCTGGTCCATGTAATTAATATTAAATGAAACTATGATACATATTATAATTGCAATTCTTGTTGTACTCATCTGCTGGACTTTCTCATATTATAATTGGAAAAGCATCCAAAAGAGTAATCACTTCTGGATTTCATTTAGCTTCTATGTAGTTTTTGCTATTTGTTTTTTTTACACTATGTGGGGCATGTATTTTTATTTACAAAATGAAAACGGAAAATCTTTCACTGTAGGTGTTTTTGCTTTAGAACTTGCTTTATTAGAGCGGTCTATTGGCTTTGCTTTATTTAGTTGGCTACTTAAAAAAATAGCGTCAAGATTAAAGAGTTAGTTGCTTTTAAGATGTAAGTCTGAGAAAAAGACTAGTTAGTGTATTCGCTAAGAGTATTTATCAAGAATTAGAGCAAAGACAAAATGACTTTTTGATATTTATCAAAGGATTTCATTTTCTAAAAGTAGAATTTTAAGGATAAATAATACTTTCTGTTCTTTAACAAAAAACAGAAAAGCTTATTTATCCTTTTTCACTTTTTAAAATCTAATCTTTATTAACTATGAGTAATTTACACTTTACTAAACGTCAGCTTTTTATTCTATGTTTCTGTATCTTAAACATTTTTGTTCTTTCTTGTAAAAATGTAGATATAGACCCCAAACAACAAAATAATGAAAGTAGGATTGCCAACACAAAACAGTGGTTTGAAAAAAAAGTATTGAATGTAGCCGCAGCAAGAAAAAATGGAGGATTTGCCTTAGATGATGTAGAAATTGATTGGAATAATGTCAAAATCAATGAAGCAAAATCTGGAAAAGATTACTTCATGATTCCATTAAAACATCAGCAATTTATAGATGTCAGCAGTGGACATGAAGTAAAAACACCGCCAATGAAACTTATCATCAGAGAAGATGAAAAAGGTGAAAAAGTAGCTTATATTTTACAAGTTATTCCAGATGATGATTCAGATGAAGCAAAGAAAAAACCTTTTTCAGGAACAATAAGAATGACTACTTGGAAAGGAACTTTGGTTAAAGGATGGAAAATCAAAAATGGTAAAGTAATAAATAGATTTACTTCCAAAAATACTTTGAACATTATTAAAAATGGAAGAATTGCTTATGGGGAAATACCAGACTGTGTAGAAGATACTTATACAGATTATGTTTTTGAGTGTTTCTTTTCTGCAGTTGTTACTTGCCCTATACCACGCCCTCCTTTTCAAGAAATAAAAGTATATGGCTCTTATTTCTATAGTTATGATAAAAATGGATGTACATCTCCTCCAAGTATGTATTTTGGCGGTTGTAGTAGCCCAGAATGGGATTTAGTTGAAGAAAATGATTATAGTTTATCTTACATTGTAACTACCTGTGATGGTATTAATATAGATGAATGGGCTGGGTACGGAAGTTTTGAAGAATATGCATGTGAAATGTATGGAACCTATTGTAATGAACCATCTTATGAACCATCTTGTGGATATGGATTTATTAAAGATGCCTATGGTAATTGTGTTTACTGCCCAAATGGAGGTAGATGTGGAGATAATACGGGGACTACTGATGAGAATGAATTAACAAATAAAATAGAAGATAATTTTACTGACCCTTGTTTCTCTAATACTCTACAAGATTTAAGAAATAATAATTGGAAAACAACTGCAACAGAAATTTTAGCCAATTTTGATGCTTCATCATCACTCAACTTAATTTTTGAAAATCTTAATCTAGGTGATGCTGCATTAGATGGTGATCATCATAGACTTAATGCCAATAATTACAATGTAACCTTGAATAATGAAGCCCTTAAAGGTGCTTCGAAGGAGTATATTGCTGTTACAATGATGCACGAAATTATTCATGCACAGCTTAGTGCACAGGGGAAGATGGGTAATTTATTAAATCATATTGAAATGGCAAATTCATATATTAATCCAATGGCTAGAGCATTGATGTTTATATATTTATTAAACGAAACAGATGCAAAAGCATTAGCATGGGGAGGATTACACGAAACAACTGCTTGGAATCAATTAACTGAATCTGAAAGAACTAATATAACTCTAATAAACAGTAAATATAAAAACTTAAATGGAACACGTCAAAATTCACCTGGGACACATTGCAACTAGATATATTACTATTTTATCTGTAATTATTTTAATTTTATCTTTTACTCAATTAGTTGCACAGAGCAATTATATTATACCAGAACTTATTGATGGAAAACCTATCAGCAAAGTTCTCAAGTTAAAATGTCTTCAAAGAAATTATCCTACAGGAATGGCTATTTATAAATTTAGGGTTTCTAGTGAAGGTAAAGTAGATTCTGTCATCTGTACAGGCAATGTAGGTAAAACAGCAGATAGCCTTCAAATAGTTGAAATTAAAAGGTTGATTTTCAAGCCATTTTCTGAACAAGATATAAATGTAATAAGGTGGTTTCAACTTAAAGTGTATTCAACTTATATTACAAATCGTACCTCTAAATATTTAGAAGGGTTAGAAAACACAATCGACTTATTATGCACACAAGAGACGAAAGACTATTTCCCAAACAAAAATTATCTTATCAAAGACAGCCTAATTCTTTTGCCTCCACTTAGATTATGGGCTGGACAATAAATTAAAGCTGTAAATATTTCTGCTGATGCCGACACTCGTCCATATGGAAGTGGTACAAATTTTACTGTTGAAATAACTATAAGTAATCGCCATGAAAACTATAGTAAAGAATACACAGCTTCTACTGTAATTCATGAAGCATTACACGCTTACATGAATAGTTTTGGGAAACCGTTAGTAGGTAATAATAATTTACAACATAATGAAATGAAAAAAAATATATTGATTTAATGGCTGACTATCTTAAATCCAATTATGAGATTTCTAACCATGATGCTGTTGTTCTTTCTATGGGAGGATTATAAGGGTATGACTGGTTTAATGATTTGTTAAATCAATATGGGATTTCAAGTAGTAACTATTTTGAAACAAAGGATAATTATAAAAACAAGACTTTCGGACACTATTGTAATTAAGTGATTAAAACAGCATCTAAAATAAAACTAATTATGAATAAATATCTTCTTTATATGCTCTTTTCTGCAATAGTGCATACACAATTGTATTCACAAAAAATAATTATATCCCCCGAAAAGCTAAATGAAAAAGCACAAAGAGCTCATCCAAATTCTTTAGAAAAACAAAAAGTTTTTAGCCTTAATTATTTAATAGGAATAGAATATTTTAGAATTGATAGTAAACTGAGGTGGTTCAAAAAAACGGCACACTTTTTTGCATAAAAAATGCGGAAAATGGAATTAAAGAAACCCAAGAAATCACACGCACATTACGAGCCTGATTTTAAAGAGGAAATACTG
>NZ_JAYGIL010000065.1:2500-5225 GCF_034931025.1 Arcicella gelida
GGGAAAGTCAGCCATAGAAGGTGATAGCCCTGTAAGAGTAAAATTTTTAGACGTAACCGTATCCTGAGTAGGGGGGGACTGGAGAAATCCCCTTTGAAACTGCCGGCACCATCCGGTAAGGCTAAATACTAACAAGATACCGATAGTGAACGAGTACTGTGAAGGAAAGGTGAAAAGTACCCCGAGCAGGGGGGTGAAAAGACCCTGAAACCATACACTTACAAGCGGTCGGAGCAGAGTGATTCTGTGACGGCGTGCCTTTTGCATAATGACCCTACGAGTTACTCTTCCTGGCAAGATTAAGGTTTATAGAACTGGAGTCGGAGCGAAAGCGAGTCTTAATAGGGCGTTTAGTCAGGGGGAGTAGACGCGAAACCTTGTGATCTACCCATGGCCAGGTTGAAGGTGTGGTAACACACACTGGAGGACCGAACGAGTTTACGTTGAAAAGTATTTCGATGAGCTGTGGGTAGGGGTGAAAGGCTAATCAAACTGGGAAATAGCTCGTACTCCCCGAAATGTTTTTAGGAACAGCGTCGTGGTTGAGTTTCATGCAGGTAAAGCTACCAATAGGACTAGGGGGAGTCACATCCTACCAAATCCTGATGAACTCTGAATGGCATGAAATATACACGGCAGTGAGGGCAGGGGTGCTAAGGTCACTGTCCGAGAGGGAAAGAACCCAGACCAACAGCTAAGGTCCCCAAATCTATACTAAGTTGAACAAAGGAGGTCTGATTGCAGAGACAGCCAGGATGTTAGCTTGGAAGCAGCTATTCATTTAAAGAGTGCGTAACAGCTCACTGGTCGAGCGAGGCGGGCATCGATAATAAACGGGCATCAAGTATAGTACCGAAGCTTTGGATTATGTATTTTATACATACTGGTAGGGGAGCATTCTGATTGCGGAGAAGGTTAATCGACAAGGTTAATTGGAGCGTTCAGAAAAGCAAATGTAGGGATGAGTAACGATAATGCGGGCGAGAAACCCGCACGCCGAAAAGTCAAGGTTTCCTCAGCTATGCTAATCAACTGAGGGTTAGTCGGGGGCTAAGGGTTTAGCGACAGCGAAGACTTAATGCACATCAGGTTAATATTCCTGAACTTACTATTAGGGAAACACAATGACGGAGATTCGTGGTTTGCAGGTACTGACGGAATAGTGCCTTTGAGAAGAAGCCGCAAGGCAGAAACGAGTGAGCGAAGAGACTTCCAAGAAAAGTTGTGAATCTATACTTAATAGTAACCCGTACCGTAAACCGACACAGGTGACTGGGAAGAATATTCTAAGGCGCTCGAGTGAATCACGGCTAAGGAACTCGGCAAATTAACCCTGTAACTTCGGGATAAAGGGAGCCTACTCAGCGATGAGAGGCCGCAGAGAATTGGTCCAGGCGACTGTTTAACAAAAACACATGGCTTTGCAAAAACGAAAGTTGACGTATAAGGCCTGACACCTGCCCGGTGCTGGAAGGTTAAGAGGGGATGTTAGCGCAAGCGAAGCATTGAATCGAAGCCCCAGTAAACGGCGGCCGTAACTATAACGGTCCTAAGGTAGCGAAATTCCTTGTCGGGTAAGTTCCGACCTGCACGAATGGTGTAACGATCTGGACACTGTCTCAGCCGTGAGCTCGGTGAAATTGTAGTAACGGTGAAGATGCCGTTTACCCGCAACGGGACGGAAAGACCCCATGAACCTTTACTATAGCTTAGCATTGAGTTCTGGTACTGGATGTGTAGGATAGGTGGGAGACTGTGATATGGTGTCGCTAGGCATCATGGAGTCAACGTTGAAATACCACCCTTCTTGTACTGGAATTCTAACCTAAATAGGGACATTGCTTGGTGGGTAGTTTGACTGGGGTGGTCGCCTCCAAAAGAGTAACGGAGGCTTTCAAAGGTACCCTCAGCACGCTTGGTAACCGTGCGTAGAGTGCAATAGCAAAAGGGTGCTTGACTGTGAGACAAACAAGTCGATCAGGTACGAAAGTAGGATATAGTGATCCGGTGGTTTAGTATGGAACAGCCATCGCTCAAAGGATAAAAGGTACTCTGGGGATAACAGGCTGATCTCCCCCAAGAGCTCACATCGACGGGGAGGTTTGGCACCTCGATGTCGGCTCGTCACATCCTGGGGCTGGAGAAGGTCCCAAGGGTTCGGCTGTTCGCCGATTAAAGTGGCACGCGAGCTGGGTTCAGAACGTCGTGAGACAGTTCGGTCCCTATCTGTTGTGGGCGTAGGATTATTGACAGGTTCTGACTTTAGTACGAGAGGACCGAGTTGGACTGACCGCTGGTGTATCAGTTGTTCTGCCAAGGGCATTGCTGAGTAGCTACGTCGGGATCAGATAAGCGCTGAAAGCATCTAAGTGCGAAACTGACCTGAAGATGAGTAATCCATATAAGGGCGGTCGTAGATGACGACCTTGATAGGTTGCAGATGTAAAGATAGAAATATCAAAGTCGAGCAATACTAATTACCCAAGAGCTTTATTAATACAACTGTATGTAATCTGTAGTGTTCTTACTCTTCAACATCTTTCACAATATTAAATGAGAAAAACTCATAAAGATATAGAGCTTAAAAGCTCACCAACTTTATGGGGTTGATAGGACTGGTGTTCACCTCTTCCCATCTCGAACAGAGAAGTTAAGCCCAGTTCCGTTGATGATACTGCAATCACATGCGGGAAAGTAAATAAACCCCAAAAATATTAATGAAAAA
>NZ_JAYGIL010000066.1:0-2592 GCF_034931025.1 Arcicella gelida
CAGTATTTCCTCTTTAAAATCAGGCTCGTAATGTGCGTGTGATTTCTTGGGTTTCTTTAATTCCATTTTCCGCATTTTTTATGCAAAAAAGTGTGCCGTTTTTTTGAACCACCTCAATTTTAATAACCTGAATAAAATTGGCATAAAACAAAAATGCTTCGAAAATGAATTTATCACATTTACGAAGCATTTTATGCTGATACTCATATTTCAAACTCGTTTATCCAGTAGCCTTTGTAGCTTCTTTTTTTAATTTATCATTCGCTACAATGGCAAATTCTACTCTTCTATTTTGCTCTCTTCCTGATTCTAAAGTATTGTCTGCCACAGCATCTTTTTCTCCATAACCAAGTACTGTCAAACATTTTTTGAAACATTGTTTGCTTTCAATATTACCGCAACTGCTTCTGCTCTTTACTGAGATAATTTCATATTGTAATGTAATTCATCCAAAAACTACATAAAATTATCTCGCATTTCTTGCTTGATGAATTTAAGGGCATCGTCGGATGGTGAGATGTTTTTACTGATGGCTACTTCTAAAATTCGTTTTGATAATTCTAAGGCTGGGGCTTCTGGGGCTAAATCTTTTGTCGATAAATTAATCAAGGCTACTGTCTCATTCATGGCGTTTTTGATGTTTAGCCAAGCTTCGTCGCTCATATATACCTGCTGTGATAGATTATGCGAAAACTCTTCTCTGATTTCCGACAGCATCAATTGCTGAAACTCTGCCACGGTTGCTACTCGTCCCGTAAGGCGAATTAATAAGTTGTTTGGCGAGATTCTTTCTAAAAACAAAGCCATTCTTTCGTAAGCCTGCAAGCGAATAGGCAACAATGTTTTGATGGTTTCCGCCTTGATATTTAATTCTTTTTCTACTATTTCTTTTCTAATAAAAGAACTGACTGTTAGGCACATAGCCCATAAAACTAATCCTGCTGGGAGTAAAACCTTTATTAAATCGGCAACTAATTCCATGATGTTGGGGTTTATTATTCACGATAATCTTTCAAAAATAAGTAATTTTGCCCACAGAAAAAGCCCTTTGCTGATAGAATCAGTGGAAAGGTTGATGAAATTGAGTGAATGTAGCGTTGTTTGATGATAGAAAACAGACAAACAAATCACTTTATCAGCAGGCACTCCATCAATAATGATAAAATCATGAATCCAACTTCAATCATTCCCATCAGTATTACCGATATTGCCAAGCAAGAAGTAATCAAGGCTTTGAGCATTAAGGGAATTCCCGAAAATTACTTTCTGAGAGTAGGTTTGCGTGGTGGAGCTTGCAGTGCCACCTATTTAATTGGCTTTGATAAAATGGGTGAACACGACGAATTATATGAAATAGATGAATTGAAAGTAATCATCGACAAGCGTCATTTGATGTATTTAATAAATATAGAGCTTGATTTTGAGGAGGAAGGAAATGGCTTTACCTTTAACAAATTATAGAAATATCATACAACAATATTATTCATGAAAATTGCCGCAATAGACATCGGCTCGAACGCCGCCAGAATGCAAATCTCCAGAGTACTGGAAAACGATGGTAAAATAAGTTTTAAAAAAGTAGAATACGTTCGTTTTGCTTTGCGTTTGGGACACGATGTTTTTAATGATGGAGAAATTAGCCCAGAATCTGAGGTAAGAATTTTTAAATTATTAAACGCCTACAAGCTTTTATTAGATTTACACGAAGTAAAAGATTATATGATTTGTGCCACTTCTGCCATGCGTGAAGCTGGCAATGCCGAAGCGGTGATTACTCGTATCCATAAGATTTTGGACATGAAAATCAACATCATCGAAGGAGCAAAAGAAGCGGAATTAATCAATGATGTAGTGGTTCAGGCTTTAGACGATGCCAATTATTTGCACATTGATGTTGGTGGAGGTTCGACAGAGCTAAATATTTATTCTGAAAGAAAGAAAATTGCTTCAAAATCTTTTAAAATCGGCTCTGTTCGTTTGTTGGAACACAAAGAAAAAGAAGGCGATTGGGAGAAAATGAAGCGTTGGATAGAAAATAATATTGATGTTAAAACGGCTAAAATCACTGCGGTAGGAACAGGCGGAAACATCAGTAAATTATTCAATATTTCACCGAATCATCAAGATGCAAGTTCAATTAGTTTTGAAGAATTAGTTCGTTTGAAGGATTACGTAGCCTCATTTACGTATGAAGAGCGAATTAATAAATTGAGATTAAACGCTGACCGTGCGGATGTTATCGTTCCTGCGGCATCAATTTATCTCGCTGCGATGGAATGGGCTGGAGCAGAAAGTATTTTAGTACCTGATTTAGGTTTGAAAGATGGAATTATTCAGATGGTGTATGAAAGAATTCAACATCGTAAGAAGTAATAAAAATAAAGGGAAGAGCAAATCAATGTTCTTCCCTTTATTATGATGGTGCTTTAAAAATAGCCGTTCAAAAGATATAAGCTTCCTGTATATTTGCTTGAAATAGGCTTCCCTTTAATCTTGTAAATATTTAATAATCAATATATTACCAATAAAATAACCCCGGGAAAGTGTCAATACTGGCAATTTTCGGGGTTTTTCTGTATTTTGTTTCTGCTA
>NZ_JAYGIL010000067.1:0-2014 GCF_034931025.1 Arcicella gelida
AAAATATGAATTCCCACTTGATTTTGAAACGCAATGGTTTGAGAAAAATGCCGAAAAGTGTAAACATTAAACAATAAAACCTCGCAAAAAGTGTAAACCAAAAATAGACCACCCCAAATCGTAAGTTAAACAAGTTTATTTTTTTCTAAGTCTATGTACGATACTTTGGTAGTCATTCTCCAGAATTCTCATTTTATTATCCACTAAAATCATAAATGGAATACTGTTTATTTTAAAAGTTTGAGCTGTTTTACTATCAAAACCTCCATGCAAGTCTGCAAGATTTATCCAGCTATTAATATTATCAGTTTGGATAGCTTTTAACCATTTTTGTTGATCATCATCTAAGGAAATACTAATAATTTTGACAGACTTATCTTCAAAAAGTTGTTGGTTTTTTACCATGTCTTGATGTTCCGCACGACAAGGGGCACACCAAGAAGCCCAAAAACTAATAATGGTTTTACCTTTTATTAGCGAACTAAGCATAACTGAATCACCTGTTTCGTTGGGGATTTTAATGTCTGGGATTCGATTGCCAACGGTATTTTTTCTGTACTTAGCAAGTTTCTCCTTAAAGTATTTACCACTGTCAGATAGTTTTACTTCTTCGGAGAGTTTCTCATACAAATCTTCTATGCTTGATAAATCACATCCTCCAAAACTAATTTCGTTTGAAAGATTTTGCAAAGATAAATATGAGTTCCTGTGTTCATTTACATATTTTTCATGTGATTGATATACCATCCTTTTTCTTTGAGCATCAGTGAACTTTTTACTTTGCATGGCATTTCTAGGTTCAATTCGAGTAGTAAAGTCTATTGATTCTTGGCTTCCACTAACTTTTTTTGTATGTAAATATAAAGAACCTGTCTCTTTTTTTTTTATTTCAAAATCAACTTGAATGGTATCATTAACCAACCAAACTCCAAACTCTTGGCGTATTTTTTCAGTTGAAATAAGTGCTAAAGTTGGATGTTCTAATCCTCCTTCAAAGATAAATTTCTGATTGACAACTTTTGCTTTTTCAGAAGTAATGTTATTCTTACCAAATATCATAATATTGACTTCCTTAATTGTATCTGAGTTGAGTATTGTTCCCTCCAAACGGAAAGGTTTCATTGTTGAGTTTTGTGCATGAACAGAAATTGAAGTAATAACTACAATGAAGAAGAATAGAATTAGTTTTTTCATGGATATAAGAGGTGATTTTAAGAGAAAATTTTAATACTGAGTACTTTCAGTGAACGTAGATGCAAATTAATTTATTTTGAATGAAATAAGGGATTTTTCACTTTTTTATTTCACAACTCTTTTTTGTCCTTGTAAAACAAAAAGAGCTAAACATCGTTAGCCCTTTTAATACTTTAAAGCTTAATAATTGGGTAAGTAGTCCCTGCAAATATTTTACCTTGTTTAACTCAGTTGTTTAAATCAACTATAAAAAACCAAATGCTTTCTCAAAATGTGGCAAATTTATACACCTTTTAATTGTGTAAGAAAAATTTAAGAGACTTTGGATATTCTGTATTTGTCTAACAAAAGCAACCCAACCATTTTTTGACTATATTTTGTTTGTGTAAGCTTTTTATATAAATTCATTATTACTTTGGTTGTAAGTTTTGTTGAAAATATTAGCTTGTTCGAACTTACTTATATGAATTTTTAGTGCATTAATCCTTGGTTTGTAGTGTTCGTCACCAATCGTACACAAATTCTGAAACGCTTTATCATAGCTGTTTGTGTCTAATGCGTAACCTATTCTGTCATACGTTCCTCTTCCTTGATGTAAAATATCACATATCATAAAACATATTTTGGCAGGATTGGGGTGGTCTATTTTTGGTTTACACTTTTTGCGAGGTTTTATTGTTTAATGTTTACACTTTTCGGCATTTTCTCAAACCATTGCGTTTCAAAATCAAGTGGGAATTCATATTTTAAACTTGAATGCAATCGCTGTCTATTGTAATATCCTTCAATAAATTCAAATAGAATACTTCTCAGAATTGTG
>NZ_JAYGIL010000068.1:0-1737 GCF_034931025.1 Arcicella gelida
GAGGTCACTGAAAAAGTGATACGTTTCAATACTTGGTTAAGAAGCGATTAGATAAAATTTGATTTTATTTAATCGCTTCTTTTTTTTTTGTTTACTTTTTGTGGATTATTGTGTTCTTTAACTTGTCACACAGCGTATTTTTGCACTATTATCCTATCATTTACAGCATTTTTGTTACGCTACATTTAATTTAAGAATTCTTTTTAAGTTTACTGTAAATATTGCCATAGCTCCTTGCATTTGCATATTTTCAATACCATAAGCATTGGCTCGTCCATATCCATGTACATTTTTCAGTTCGCTATTTTTTGCTTCTATTTTGTACCTATGTTTTGCCTTTTCTTTATAATAATCCGTTTCTTGGAAGTGTATTTGTTCTTGATGTAACGCTGACTTTATAGATACCGAATACGTTTTAGTTTTTGCCCCATCTTTATAACAACCCTCTTTTAAAGGACAACACTTACATTTTTCTGTGTCAAAATAGTAAGTATCCACCTGATTTTCTCCGATGTTTTTTTTGCCTTGTCGAGCCTTTCGTATGGCTATGTGACCAGCAGGACAGACAAATCTGTCAGCATCTTTATTGTAATCAAATTTGTCTTCCTCTTTTCTAAATCCTTGACTAATCGAAGGATTTAGCTTTGCTACAACATGGATGCTTTGACCACTAGCTAAATTAAGGTTTCCTTTCCCTGAGTAAGCTGTATCACCGATAATAGTATCTACTTCTATGCCATTTGCCTGACTAATCTGCAAAAGCTTTGGCAACTCTGGTCCATCTCCTTTTTCGCCTGAAGTTACTACGGCTGCTGTAATGATACGTTCTTCAGTCATGGCAATATGTGTCTTATATCCGAAAAATGAACTGTCGGCTGATTTATGCCCAGTCCTTGCATCCGTATCTTTGGAAAGCATATAGTTTTCTTGGGTATCTTCTAGGGTCTCCTTTAAGAGGTTTAACTTCTCTTTGACCGCAGGAATGGAACATAAGATTTGGTCTGATTCTATATATTTTTCAAGTGCTTTACAATAAGCCAATTCTTTGTCAAGTTCATTAGAACTGTTCTTTTCAGGCATACGTGCCTTCATGTTGTCATCTATGGTGTAAACTGCTTTTCGTAGCAGTTTACTACGTTCTCTCAAGACTTCGAGTGCTGAATATGGATTGGATTTCGATAGAGAATGGGTAGCGTCAACAATAATGGATTTGGATTTAATAATTCCCTTTTCAAGGGCGATAGTGACCGTTTTGTTTATCAATAGGTTCAATAAATCAGTATCCTTCAAACGAAGCTTTCTGAACTTAGTCAACGAACTAGGATTGATAACAGCATCTTGGGGACTCATGCCAAGAAAATATTTAAAGGACATATCGTATTGAGAACGCTCAACAACATCAACGTCAGAGATGGTATAGATTGTTTTTAATAACAAATATTTAAACATGCGTACAGGACTTTCTGCCATACGACCATTATTTGAACAATATTTGTCAAGAAGTTCTTGGTAAATAAAAGTAAAATCTATCAGCTCACTGATTTTGCGGAGCAGGTTATCTTTGGGAATAATCAGGTCATAAAGGCTTGAATATGAACTGAACTGAAGTTTTTCTTGCTGAGATAACATCTTAAAATACATTAATAAATCTATTTCAAGATACAAAAAAACGAGCAGAAAAGCTAAGGCTTTCTGCTCGTTTATGAGAGTTAATAAATAGACTTTTTCAGTAGCCTC
>NZ_JAYGIL010000069.1:0-1683 GCF_034931025.1 Arcicella gelida
GGCTTCCCTTGAAAATTGTTTTTCGATATTGCTTTACGATAAAATCCACTCATGTTCTGGGTGGATTTTTGCTTTCATCTGAGGTGCTTTATTTAAAAAATACAATTTTGTTTGATTTTTGCTTTTAGTCTTGATTTTCTGCAAAAACTGGTCAACGTTTTATCATACCAGCTTGTTGAGTGGTTATTTATTGTCCTATAAGATTTATGTTAGGCTGCTATTTTCTGTGCTTGCTGACTCTTTTCTTGCCTTCGATTGCTAATCCTAACAGTATTGGCTGTATATACGCCAAAATATAGCCAGATGATTTCCGTCTTTTGACTCCTTGCCTTTATTCTGCGTAAAAGATAATGCTCCTTTTCAGTGCCAAAACTCCCTTCTAGACGAGTACTCCTTTCTTTATTAAGGATACCTTTCATCTGCTTAGTTTCTTTATCATCTTTCCCTCTACCTTTTCTACAAAAATTATGTTGTATCCCTTCTTCTCTTAAAAATGTACGATTCTCATTGGTGGGATAAATTCCATCGGCTGCTACATGAGAACATTCTCCAATCATTTTTTTATGCCTTACTACACTCTCTTTCAATCTCTTGCATTCATTGAAAGCATTGTAACTTGCATGTTCAATGATGTTAATTCCGCCAACTTGATTGATGTGAACCTTGATGCCATACTCTACTGGTTTATTTTCTTTGCCTCTAACAATAGGGCGAATATAAGGCTTATAGATACTTACAATACGGTCACTAACCTTTGCTTTAGGCACTTCAAAAAGATGTTTTTGTTGCTCATAAACCACTTTAATAGTTTGAAATACTTCTGAATCCTTTTCTGAAAATCCCTTAGATTTAACTTTTTCTAGGAGTTCATTGAGTGTTAAAATACCTTTATTTAGTAGCTTTAAAAGTGAACGTTTTCTGGAGTAGGTTTTTCGATGAATCTTCTTTCTAAGTTTGCTGTAAGTCAACTGTTTTATCTTTTGGTCTTTGTATTTAGACCTCGGCAATTTGATTTTATTGCTTGTGCATAAAGCAGGAATCTGTTTCTCCCACAGCCATGTACAAGATTCCCAAAGTAACTTCACGTCGGTAGGAATTCGAAGATAAACTTCATAACAGGTAGCATCCATTAATAGCACATTTTTATCAGGAATTTCAGACTTCCAACTATTAATCATCACACTTTGGAATAGATTCAAATCTAAATGGTCTCCCAAATAAGACCTTACTCTTGACACAAAGGCGTTATCTTTAATCCTTTCATTATCAGACAGTAAAGTTCCACAAAACATTTGCATTGCCCAGTTGGTATGAAAACATTCAAGTAACTTTTCATCACTTAACCCTGTGTAATGTTTTAAAAACATAAGAGCGAAAAGTCCTTTAGTTGGCAACCATGAAGGTGCTCCAACAATCGTAGTTTTCTTAGGCAAAAGCTTTTCAAGAGAATCCCAATCAATAGTTTGGTGAATTTTTCCAAGAATCGTCGTATTCTTAAATAAGTACAACTTATGAAAAGTTGGAGATTCAAGACTAAACAGTGTATATTGCATGAGTATTTTATTTTCTTAGCAGTAACAAAATACAGAAAAACCCCGAAAATTGCCAGTATTGACACTTCTTCGGGGTTATTTTATTGGCAATGTGTTGATTATTAAATATTTACAAGATTAAAGGGAAGCC
>NZ_JAYGIL010000070.1:0-1527 GCF_034931025.1 Arcicella gelida
AAGTCAAATAAAATTGTATTTTTTTAATAAATCACCGTAAGTGAAATGAAAAATCCACCCAGAATATGAGTGGATTTTATTCTAAATCAATATCGAAAAACAATTTTCAAGGGAAGCCATAGTAATATTGGAGCATTAAGGTTCTTGTCTTCTGCCATTGTTCGTGTCTCACCAACAACTAAGTGGAAAGCCGTCTAATTGTTTGTGAAGACATAAACAATGGTAAGAGATTTTAAAGTCAAATCCTTATAGATTTATGTACTCATAATACTTACTTTTTAAAAACTAAATCCAGCTTAATCGGTATTTCGTCGGAGATTAAATCATCTTTGATGGTTGAAATAAAATTTGGTGTTTTATAGGTAATTCCCCATCTGGAACGATAGATGTTCAAATTGGCTTTGGCAAAAATATTGTTCTTATCGTGATTGATGTAAGCGGTAAAGACAATTTGATTTGAGATGCCTCGCATAATAAAATTTCCTGTTACAGTGTAATTATTGGGTTGGGAGCTTGGTTGTACTTTAACAATTACAAAATTTGCTTGCGGGTATTTATTCACAGCAAAAAAATCATCTGCTTTTAAGTGTTCTTCTAAATTCCGTTGTCCTTTCAAATCTTTTTGATATGTATTTTTGATACTATTCATATCAATTATAAAAGAGCCTCCTTGTATTTTACCATTGTTAGCAACTATAATATTTCCAGCTGAAAACTTCAATGTGCCTTCATGTCCGCCAAAACCAAATGCAGGTGTTCCTTTCCAAAAAACCTGACTTTCGGAAATGGATAAATCAAATTTCTGTTGCGCAAATCCAGATAAATAACTCAATAGCAATGATAAAGTAATAAGCATTTTCATGGTAAATAGGGTTTAGAGAAGGAATGATTTAGTCCCCGTTTATTCAACGGTAATTTCATTTTGAGGTAAAGTATATAGGTTTGAACTCGTTAATAAAACAGCATTGTCTTTCTTTTTACAAGTAACTGGTACATTATTAATATCAATTTTAGGAAAGATTTCATTAAACGAAAGCAACTTTTGTTCTAAAGGCTGGTCTTTGATAGCGATACGGTAAGGAATAACTAAAGAAAGGGGTTCTTTCGTTTCTTTTTTTGTTGATTCAACACGACTAGTTTTTACAACTCCTTTGTTTTTTGATGATAGTTTACAACATTTCTTTTTGTTAAATTTTTCAATCATTGTTTTACTGTTAAACAATACAGCGGAATAATTACTAGATGGAGTTTGTGCCATTAAAGCGTAAGAAAATAGCACTAGCGAAAGGATGAGCGTTTTTTTCATATTGATATTTGTTTGAGTTTAAATTAACTAAGACAAACCTATCAATTTGAAAAGCGTAGGTAGTAAATGAAATGTAAAAAAGTGTAAAAGCTATGTAAAAACCTACTCTACCCGAAGGTTTTTGTAAATATTTGATTATGAGACACTTGAATATTTGTCCATTTGGTGAATATATTAATACATTCAGTCCAGAGTTGCATAAAGGTTTTGGTAGGATTCTT
>NZ_JAYGIL010000071.1:0-1350 GCF_034931025.1 Arcicella gelida
GACACTATCCCTAATTTTGTGTAAGTTGTTTTTTGTATTGATTATTTGTTTTTGATTCTTTGGTCAAAAATAAGGTAAAATTGGTTGATAATAATTCCCCAGTTTTGAATGGGTTTTGTCCAAACTTTGGCTACTTCGTTGACTGCTAGATACACTGATTTTAATACGGCTTCATCAGTTGGGAAGGAGAGCTTGTTTTTAGTATATTTTCTTATTTTCCCGTTCAAGTTTTCTATCAAATTGGTGGTATAGATGATTTTTCTTATTTCCACTGGGAAGTCAAAAAATACGGTTAGTTCATCCCAATTATCTTTCCAACTTTTGATGGCATATTGGTATTTAGCTTGCCATTTATTGGCAAAATCCTCCAGAGCCGCTTGTGCTGCTTGCTTGGTGGGAGCTATATAGATATTCTTCATGTCTTGACTAAAGTCCTTTCGGTCTTTGTAAGATACATATTTACAGGCATTTCTGATTTGATGGACGATGCATATTTGAGTATTGGATTGTGGGAAAATGGTTTTAATGGTTTGAGTAAAACCCTGAAGATTATCCGTAGCAGTAATAAGAATATCTTCTACACCTCTGGCTTTTAAATCACTCAAGACATTCATCCAGAAGCTAGCACTTTCATTTTTACCTACCCAAAGCCCTAATACCTCTTTATAGCCCTCTTTGGTAAGTCCTACGGCAATATACACGGTTTTATTGATGACTCTTGACTGTTCTCGTACTTTAAAGACGATACCATCCATCCAAACTACCAGATAAACACTGTCTAAAGGACGGTTTTGCCAAGCCAGAATATCGGCATTGATGCGGTCGGTAATCCTTGAAATACTCGTGGTCGATAGCTGAAAACCATATACTTCATGTAGTTGTTCTTCAATATCAGAGGTACTCATACCCTTGGCATACAAGGAGATAATCACGTTTTCTATCCCTTGGGATACCTGACGACCTTTGGGAACAATCACAGGCTCAAAACTTGATTCTCGGTCACGGGGTACTTGAATTTGGGTTGCTCCTGATTCCGTTTTAATCGTCTTGCTACTGTAACCATTACGGGCGTTGGTCTTCGAGCGTTTCTGATGCTTATCATAGCCTAAATGCGCATCTAGCTCTCCTTCAAGCAAGGCTTCAATACCTCGCTTGTAAAGCGTGTCCATAAAAGTGGTAAACTCTGAACCACTCTTGAATTGTTTGAGAAAATCCCCCTCTAAAAGTGTTGACTTGTCCATAAAAAATAACAATTATTGTTGCTAAGTTATTTAACTTTTTTAGTTTGACATTTGATTTTTTAAAAAATCAAATGTCAAACTAAACTTACACAACTAAAGGGAGGGTGCC
>NZ_JAYGIL010000072.1:0-1274 GCF_034931025.1 Arcicella gelida
TTAAAATATGAATTCCCACTTGATTTTGAAACGCAATGGTTTGAGAAAAATGCCGAAAAGTGTAAACATTAAACAATAAAACCTCGCAAAAAGTGTAAACCAAAAATAGACCACCCCACAGCTTTATTTTTATCGATTGTACACAAGTAGTATTGTAATGAATCCTGAGGATGATAGTACTCTATATTAGAACTTGATACATTTACATATATTTTACTAACACCATGACCTAAGTACTTCTTTGAGTTTACAATTCCAGAAAACTCTATCCTTAATTCTTTCAAGTAGTTATATATTATCCTATCTTCTTTTTCATTTACAGAGTTCACTATTTTTAAAATATAATTATGGACAAAATAAGAATTATGGCAAATGTTATTAACTTTTTCATATTGTATTTTAATAATTTGTTTCCTACTTCGCTGATTTACACGCTCAATACTGTAAATAATACCCCGCTCAATTTACTTATTCCTATGCAAGTAAAGTAATAATAACTAATCAACAGATGAAAAAAATAATATTAACTCTACTATATTTTTGTCCTTTTGGGATGGTCTTTAATTGCTTTTCAAGTACGGGGCTTTTATGTAATAATGCTGGCTTAGGCAATGATAGCCAATTAACTATTTTGAATAGTGATAATAGTATTTATTTGGAAATTTCTATGTTAGGAGATATTAATCCTAAATTACCCAAAGTGTTTAATCCATACGCAATGGATATTCCAAATGATATTTTTTTAATCGAAGTAATTAGTGAAGATAAAGGTAGGTATCAAGTTTCTATAGGAAATGGGCAATCAAAATTTATTAGCAAATCAGAAAAAAGTGTTAAATATTATAGTTGGACAAACTTTATTCTCAATTATGAATATAATTCTATCATAGTTGATAAAAAGACAAATCCAGTGAGAGTTTTTCCAACTGAAAAATCTAAGAAAGTACTGTATATTGACTACGACACCTATGCGATATATGGGAAAAAAATAGTTGGAGATTGGCTAAAAGTAGAGGTTCAAGATATTGAATCTACTGAAAGCTTTAAGACTTATGGCTGGGTAAAATGGAGAGACAAAGAAAAATTACTGATTGAATTTGGATTATATGATTAATAAAACAGATTGGTATTAGCAGATGCTAATACCAGTTATAGATTACCCTCGCTCGGCGTAGTGTTTCACTACGTCGTTGTGTACTGCAATGTTACATTGCAAAAATGCAAAGCATTTTAAGTTTGTCGAATAGCAAAACTTTATTAAAGAAAATCTATTT
>NZ_JAYGIL010000073.1:0-1248 GCF_034931025.1 Arcicella gelida
AACTCTTTTGTTTCAAGAGTAAGGTCTTATTTGGGAGAGCATTTAGATTTGAATCTATTTCAAAGTGTGATGGTTAATAGTTGGAAATCCGAGATTCCTGATAAAAATGTGTTATTAATGGATGCTACGTGTTATGAAGTTTATCTTCGAATTCCTACCGACGTGAAGTTACTTTGGGAATCTTGTACTTGGCTGTGGGAGAAACAGATTCCTGCTTTATGCACAAGTAATAAAATCAAATTACCAAGGTCTAAATACAAAGACCAAAAGATAAAACAGTTGACTTACAGCAAACTTAGAAAGAAGATTCATCGAAAGACCTACTCCAGAAAACGTTCACTTTTAAAGCTACTCAATAAAGGTATTTTAACACTCAGTGAACTCCTAGAAAAAGTTAAATCTAAAGGTTTTTTAGAAAAAGATGGAGAAATATTTCAAACGATTAAAGTGGTTTATGAACAACAAAAACAACTTTTTGAAATACCTGAGTCAAAGATTAGTGACCGCATAGTAAGCATCTATAAACCCTATATTAGACCTATTGTCAGAGGAAAGGAGAATAAACCCGTAGAGTATGGTATCAAGGTTCACATCAACCAAGTAGGAGGAATTAACATCATTGAGCATGCAAGCTACAATGCTTTCAATGAGTGTAAGAGACTGAAAGAAAGCGTAATAAAACATGAAACAATGATTGGAAAATGTACTCATGTAGCCGCAGATGGGATTTATCCAACCAATGAGAATCGTACTTTTTTAAGAGAGCAAAGTATCCAACATAATTTTTGTAGAAAAGGTAGAGGCAAAGATGATAAAGCCACCAAGCAAATGAAAGGCATTCTCAATAAAGAACGGAGTACACGTCTAGAGGGTAGTTTTGGCACTGAAAAAGAACATTATCTTTTACGCAAAATAAAGGCAAGGAGTCAAAAGACAGAGCTAATTTGGTTATACTTCGGCGTATATACAGCCAATGCGGTTAGGATTACCAACCGAAGGAAAGAAAACAGTCAGCAAGCTCAAAAACTGGCAGCCTAACATAAATCCTATAGGACAGTAAATAACCACTCAACAAGCTGGTATGAGAAAATGTTGACCAGATTTTACGAAAAATAAATCTGGAAAGGTACAAGTCAAATAAAATTGTATTTTTTTAATAAATCACCGTAAGTGAAATGAAAAATCCACCCAGAATATGAGTGGATTTTATTCTAAATCAATATCGAAAAACAATTTTCAAGGGAAGCC
>NZ_JAYGIL010000074.1:0-1235 GCF_034931025.1 Arcicella gelida
TGAGGTGGTTCAAAAAAACGGCACACTTTTTTGCATAAAAAATGCGGAAAATGGAATTAAAGAAACCCAAGAAATCACACGCACATTACGAGCCTGATTTTAAAGAGGAAATACTGAGAATGTTGAACTCAGGGAAAAATGTAGATGAAATATCGAAGACCTTTGGGATTGGTCGAAATGTTCTATATACTTGGAAAAATAAATCTCAGATGAAGACAAAAACGAAGACCTCAGAAGAGCAAACGACATACAGTCTAAAGCTGGTATCAGAGAACGAATTACTCAAAAAAGAGAACGCTCGATTACAGTCTGAGCGTGACATACTAAAAAAAGCCTTGGTTCTCTTCAGCACGTCCAGCTAAGAGACATTTACGAGTTGATAATATCATTCTCTAAGGACTATTCAGTTGAGTTTTTATGTTCATTATTTGAAGTAAGTAGAACCGCTTTTTACCGCTATAAACGTGGAGAGAGCCATAATTCAGCTAAGAAATATCATCGCCCTAAACACGAAGTTCGCTTAGAGTTTTTGAAACATCTAAAACGATATGGGAGTCGAAGAATAAAGGCTTCCTTGACTAAAAGAGGGATAAAGTTATCTCGACAAAAAGTAGCTGAATTGATGCGAGAAGAGGGATTAAGAGCCATTCAGCCCCCAAAGTTTGTACCAAGAACGACTGATAGTAAACATGGGAAACGGGTCTGTTCCAACTTATTATTGAAGCATCCAAAGCCTACAAAACCGAATCAAATATGGGTATCAGACATTACATATATGCCCTTAAAGGAGAGCGAGTGGGCGTATCTGTGTACTTGGATGGACTTATTTACAAGAGTAATTGTTAGTTGGTCAGTGGACGATAATATGCAAGAATCGTTGGTTAGAAAACCTTTAGAAAAAGCACTTTTGAAAAGAAAAATACAACCTGGTTTAATTGTACATTCTGATAGAGGTGGGCAGTATTTATCTGATAAAATGAAAGAATTAGTACAAACTTTTGGACTCAAACAGAGCATGAGTAGAGCCGATGATCCATACGATAATGCCTTCGCAGAATCACTATGGAGCAGGTTGAAAACCGAAATAGAAATACCTAAAGGTGGTTATGAGAATCTCACAATTCTGAGAAGTATTCTATTTGAATTTATTGAAGGATATTACAATAGACAGCGATTGCATTCAAGTTTAAAATATGAATTCCCACTTGATTTTGAAACGCAATGGTTTGAGAAAA
>NZ_JAYGIL010000075.1:0-1148 GCF_034931025.1 Arcicella gelida
ATATTTGTCCATTTGGTGAATATATTAATACATTCAGTCCAGAGTTGCATAAAGGTTTTGGTAGGATTCTTTAATCCCCTCCTTATCACGTTCAAACCTTTTCTAAAAAAGCTATTGGCTTTATATCCATGTGGCTTAGTTTTTATTTTTTGTACTTTTTGATGATAGTATTCGCCAAATTTAAGGCATATAGCAACAGCAATGCTTACAAAAACTAATAGTTTACTTAGCTTTTTAGGACACTTCAAATGGGTTGATTCCAAATCAAATCCTCGCTCTTTAAAAGTCTGAAATAAAACTTCTATGCACCAGCGTTTACGATAAATCGCACCTATTTTTTTAGCGGGAAAATCGCTTATTAAAAATAAATAATCATCCGATGGCAACCTTTTTATCATAGCATTACACCAAACGCCATCAACCATACAATCGTGAAAATATCGTTCTGATTGATTTTCTAAAAGCTCTACTATTGAAAAGGTATTTCCATTTTTAAGCGTAAATAAATGACTTTTTGGGACACGCATACAATAGGGTATATAATTGTCTTTAAGGAATTTAACCCATTCTTGACCAATAAATTCCCTATCACCAATAATTACATTAATCCGATTTACTCCGATAACTTCAATAAGTTTCATTAGTAAATCTTTGCGATTTTGACAATTACTATTACCCGATTTGTTATCCAATAATTTCCAATAAAGAGGAATACCGATAGAACCATTTTGGGCTACAATCATTAAAACGTTACATTGATAAGCCCCAAAGTCCCATTCTGTTCTGTCAATGGATAAGGTAAACTTCCCTTTGGGTAAAAATAATGATAATAACAGACAAACTTGTTGATAGTCGAAATCGTAATCCTTGAAAAATGACTGAATAGTACGTTCTATAGATTCAACTTTTGCATCTGATTCAATATGAAATGCAATCTCTTGAAATTGCACTTTTCGACTATCTATTAAACCTAATAGAAAGGAAGATATAAATTTCTTTCTCGCTAAGTTCTTGGCTAATGGGATTTTACCCAACAATTTTATAATTTCGTCTTTGATGATTTGTTTCATCCTTAAAGGCTGGTTTGATGCGTGGTAGCTCAAAGTTCAGCCTTTTTGTTTTCAGAAACAAAATCTTCGGGTAGAGTA
>NZ_JAYGIL010000076.1:0-1028 GCF_034931025.1 Arcicella gelida
GGTAGTGTTAATCAAGTAATGCTCTTTGTTTGTTATAGTGGCAAATAAAGTATTTTATAGCCCCTATATGATTTTCTAATTTCTTGGAAAAAGACAATGTTTGTCTTACTAATCGGCTACACCTTTGTCTAAGAGTATTGTTAAAACGCTCAATATGATTGGTGTATCCTTTCTCTTTTCCAGCCGCTACATGCTTGTTGGCATCCAACAAATTATAACTTTGCCAGAAATCCGTAAAAAAGACAGCCTTTGTTTTAAAAACAGCTGGAATTTGATTGAAAAGAGCGAGAGCATCTTCCTTGCCTCGTCCGCCTACATGAAAGGCTACAATTTGGCGGTTAGCCGTATTCATTACTAACCAAATCCATTGTTTGTTATCTTTATTTTGTACGAAACTCCATAATTCATCTGCTTCAAAACGATAAACCTCATAGAGTACTCCATCTTTGTTTTCATAAACTTGATTCAATAAATAGTCCTCAATTGGCTCTATAACTGATAAATCTTCCTCCATCGCTATTTCAGATGTCTCAATATTTTCCCGTGAATCTGTAAGCTCAATCGCTGTAGCGTTTTTTTTAAAGGGGCAATACTATAAACAAACTCATCAAATTTGTCATCCAAATAAGTATCCATGCTTGCTTGATCTGGAAGTGCTGCATTTAAATCATCTGGACTTGAGGCATATAAATCACTAAGATAGCCTTGTAACCATATTTCCGAAACCTCCATCGTTCGAGCAATACCTGCTAAAGAGATTCGCTCCAATAAAAGTCTATTAATGAGGTTTTTCTCCTGTTCTGAAATTACTTTCTTCTCGGGATTTAGCACAAATTGACGACCGCAGGATTTACATAAATGATTCTGTTTACCATTATGAATATGACCGTTCAATTTCACTGCATTACTTTTACAACTAGGACACGATAACATAGAATAATACAAGTTTGAGTAAATAACTCTTTTTACACAAAGTTATACCAAAGTTAATCTAAAATGATAGAGAACATTACTTGTTTTACACTACC
>NZ_JAYGIL010000077.1:0-981 GCF_034931025.1 Arcicella gelida
ACGCTCTCTATCAATTGCCATTTGTAATGCTAGCAAACAATGTTTTACTTCTAAACTTTCTCCTACCTGAAAGCCCACTACTTTATTTGAATAAGCATCTGTTAGTAAACTTAGATAAGCAAAACCTCCTTCTTCTAACCTAACATAGGTAATATCTGCTACCCATAATTGATTTATTGCATCAGGTTTCCAACCTATTGTTAAATTTTTATATTTTAACCATCGCTCAGAATAGGTTGTCCTTGACTTCCTTTTTTTTCTGATAACCAAAAGTTTGTATTGGGATAATAGTTCAAATAAAGCATCTCTTCCTATTTTAATTTGATGTTCTAAAAGAAAAGGCGTAAGCAATATATACAGCTTCTTTGTACCAAGAATAGGATGAATTCTTCGAAGTCGTTTTACCTCATCAATAACTAAACTCTCTTCAATGCTTACGCATTCTGCTCTTTGCCAATACTGATAATAATTTTGACGACTTATGCCAAGTAATTTACACATCCGTGATAAGGGCATTACCTTAGATTGATGAAAAGTATGAATTACTTGGCAACATCCTTTTTTAGAATAGGTAAATTATATTCTCGCTCTGCCCAATCAATTACTTGTTGGTATAATAAAACTTTATCTTTCTCAGCTTGTAGAGCTTGCTCTAACTCATTAATTTTATCAAGTTCCTTTTGTCTATTTAATTTGATTTCTTCAAATGTACTTGGACTTGGAATATGAACATGACGATAGGGGTCTTCATAGCCTAATTTCTTCATCCATTCTTGGATTGCACTTTGATAACGAATATTGTACTTTTTTAATAAAAACTTCTTTGTTACACCTCCAGATAAGTACTCTTCGATAACTTTGCGTTTAAATGACTCATTGACAATTTTTTCGCTTTTTAATCTTCTTTGTCCCATTACTTTAAAGTTTATAACTAATTTCGATAACTTAACCGAAACTGTCAACTTATTTTAGGACAAGACA
>NZ_JAYGIL010000078.1:0-971 GCF_034931025.1 Arcicella gelida
CCTTTTTCTTTTCTACAATAATCTAAGCTATTGATGATGATGTCTCGATGGTTTTTCCTGCTGAAAACATCCACCCAATCAACCACTTGGAGTGTTAAATAGTAAAGACCAGCTTGGTCATAGATTTGATAACCTTGTGGCATACGCTGAAAAGTTTGGTTAGACAAACTTATAAAATGCCTTGCATTTTTGCAATGTAACATTGCTATACACTCTGACGTAGTGAAACACTACGCCAAGCGGGGGATAGTCCTTGTTTCAAAGAATATATTGAAATACGTAAAACTTCCAATTTAGCAAAAATTAATACCCAAAGTACAGATTTATGAATGTAAGGAAAGCCACAGCCAATGAAGAAATGCTTTTAGCGTATTTGATTTCAAAAGCTTCTGTGACTATTTCGGAAGACTGGAAAATCAATTTGTTAGTGGCTTCAATGGATGATGGGAAAATGGGAAGTCTTAGCTTATATCCTGAAGGTATTGTATCAGAAAACCATCAGTTTGGTGGACAAATTAGTGAATACCTATTCTTAGATGAAGATGATGTAATCGTGTTAGCTTCTTTGTATGTTGATGAAAAAGGAAGGTTATTTGAACTTGATATGTGGAAAACAGATTACTCGCCACTGAGTAAATTGCCTTTCTAAACTTTTTTAAGACCTATTATCACTTATTTTAAAAACAAAAACTTGTTAATATTCATTATTTGCATGGTAATCAATAACATACAACTCCCACTTTGATTTTATTTTTTTTGATTGACTATAGACAAAACAACTATCTTTCTTTGAGGAAACTACAATAGAATCTCCAACAATAAAATTTTCTTCATTACTTACAATGAGTACAGTGAGGTGGTTCAAAAAAACGGCACACTTTTTTGCATAAAAAATGCGGAAAATGGAATTAAAGAAACCCAAGAAATCACACGCACATTACGAGCCTGATTTTAAAGAGGAAATACTGAGA
>NZ_JAYGIL010000079.1:0-963 GCF_034931025.1 Arcicella gelida
TGTTGTTCTGCCATATTAAGATTCTCTGCTTTGTAAACAAGCTGTAAATCCTTTACAAATTCTCTTAAATGCTTATCATAGACAAAGCGGGTAGAGTAACGGATTTGGTGAACTACACAGAGTTGTATCTGTGTTTTAGGGAATACTGCTTCAATGGCTTGTGGGAAGCCTTTGAGACCATCTACACAACTAATTAAAATATCTTCAACTCCTCTTGCTTTAAAGTCAGTTAATACTGATAACCAGAATTTAGCACCCTCTGTTTCAGCTAAATATATCCCTAATACTTCCTTTTTGCCGTCTAAACCTAAGCCTATTACACTATACATGGCTCTGGAGCTTACCTTGCCATCAATACGTACTTTGTAAAACATCGCATCCATCCAGACTACTGCATAAACCCTTGAAAGCGGTCTGGATTGCCATTCTTGAAGTCGTGGAAGTACTCTATCAGTAATGTTTGAGAGTTCGCCTACTGAAAGATGGTATCCATAAAGTTCTTCTAACTGTTCATTGATAGAAGAATAACTCATTCCATGTGAGTACATAGAGATAATCTGACGCTCTAATGTATCCGTTAAAACTAACTGACGTTTAGCTACGACTTGTGGGTTAAAACTACCATCTCGGTCACGTGGGGTTTCTAGTTCAAAGCTACCTCCATTACTCTTAATAGTCTTCTTTGATAAACCATTTTTACGGTTTTTAATCCCCTCAGCCTTGTTAGCATTCAGGTGATTATCCAATTCTCCTTGTAAAGCACTTTCTAAAAAATGTTTCAACATAGGAGCAAAAATACCATTCTCTCCAGTAAGAGGTTTGCCAGAATAAAGACCTTTTATCGCTTCTTGCTTAAAAGTCTCAAAATCAAAATTGTCAGGAGTCTCCATAAATAAAGTGTGTCTGAGTAAAAGTAAAAAAATAAACTTAATTTTAAACTGACACAGTTGGATGAACAGACTC
>NZ_JAYGIL010000080.1:0-833 GCF_034931025.1 Arcicella gelida
GACACTATCCCTAATTTTGTGTAAGTTGTTTTTTGTATTGATTATTTGTTTTTGATTCTTTGGTCAAAAATAAGGTAAAATTGGTTGATAATAATTCCCCAGTTATGAATGGGTTTAGTCCAAACTTTGGCTACTTCATTGACTGCCAGATAAACTGATTTTAAAACGGCTTCATCTGTTGGGAAAGAGAGCTTATTTCGGGTATATTTTCTTATTTTCCCGTTCAAGTTTTCTATCAAATTAGTGGTGTAAATGATGCTTCTTATTTCCACTGGGAAGTCAAAAAATACGGTTAGTTCATCCCAATTATCTTTCCAACTTTTGATGGCATATAGGTATTTAGCTTGCCATTTGTTGGCAAAATCCTCCAGAGCAGCTTGTGCTGCTTGCTTGGTGGGAGCTGTATAGATGTTCTTCATGTCTTGACTAAAGTCCTTTCGGTCTTTGTAAGATACATATTTACAGGCATTTCTGATTTGATGGACAATACAGATTTGGGTGTTGGATTGTGGAAAAATGGCTTTAATGGTTTGAGTAAAGCCATTAAGATTATCTGTAGCCGTGATAAGAATATCTTCTACACCTCTGGCTTTTAAGTCACTCAAGACATTCATCCAGAAGCTAGCACTTTCATTTTTACCTACCCAAAGCCCTAATACTTCTTTGTAGCCATCTTTAGTAAGTCCAACGGCAATATAAACCGTTTTATTGATAACTCTTGACTGTTCTCGTACTTTAAAGACGATACCATCCATCCAAACTACCAGATAAACACTGTCTAAAGGACGGTTTTGCCAAGCCAGAATATCGGCATTGATGCGGTCGGTAATCCT
>NZ_JAYGIL010000081.1:0-621 GCF_034931025.1 Arcicella gelida
ATTACCCTCGCTCGGCGTAGTGTTTCACTACGTCGTTGTGTACTGCAATGTTACATTGCAAAAATGCAAAGCATTTTAAGTTTGTCGAATAGCAAAACTTTATTAAAGAAAATCTATTTCAATGAGGCTTCTCAATCCTGCATAATTTCTGGCACTACTGTATAACCAGTCTTCGGGTTTTTCTACAAAACCTGCCCGTACTGGATTATTATGAATATAATCTAATTTTTGTTTGGTAAAATCTGCTCTGATGCATGAAATAGCATGATTTTCATGCGTCCAAAATTGGTAAAAACTACTCCTTACATTACTCCTTGCGGCAAATTCAAAGCGTTTAAGCATCCAATCTCTACGGCTTTCTGGTTCTGTTGCTATCGCCTTTAAAATTTGTGATGCCGTAAATTTTTTAAAATCTCTGATAACATTTGATAAATTTGCTTCCTTTGCCATTGTTAGCAAATGTACATGATTGGTCATTACTACATAAGCATAGATTTGTAAGCCTTTTTCTTTTCTACAATAATCTAAGCTATTGATGATGATGTCTCGATGGTTTTTCCTGCTGAAAACATCCACCCAATCAACCACTTGGAGTGTTAAATAGTAAAGACCAGCTTGGTC
>NZ_JAYGIL010000082.1:0-521 GCF_034931025.1 Arcicella gelida
GGCACCCTCCCCTTAGTTGTGTAAGTTTTGTTGGGGCTTTGATTTTTTAAAAAATCAAAGCCCCAACAAAAAACTTTAAATAACTTAGCAACAATAATTGTCATTTTTATGGATAAGTCAACACTTTTAGAGGGGGATTTTCTCAAACAATTCAAGAGTGGAGCAGAGTTTACCACTTTTATGGACACGCTTTACAAACGAGGTATCGAAGCTTTGCTTGAAGGGGAACTTGATGCCCATTTGGGCTATGATAAGCATCAGAAACGTTCGCATACTAACGCCCGTAATGGTTACAGTAGTAAGACGATTAAGACAGAATCTGGGGAAACCCAAATCCAAGTACCCCGTGACCGAGAATCAAGTTTTGAGCCTGTGATTGTTCCCAAAGGTCGTCAGGTATCACAAGGGATAGAAAACGTGATTATCTCCTTGTATGCCAAGGGTATGAGTACCTCTGATATTGAAGAACAACTACATGAAGTATATGGTTTTCAGCTATCGACCACGAGTATTTCAAGGAT